>NZ_JBSFBM010000411.1:0-5341 GCF_053592955.1 Micromonospora sp. NPDC002411
GCAGGGGGAAGTCACCGGGCACCAGCAGGGACCCGTCCGGTTCCCGGACGACGCCGTGCACGTCCCGGTCGGTCTCGTCGTACAATTCGCCGACCACCTCGGCCAGCAGGTCCTCCATGGTGACCATGCCGTCGATGCCGCCGTGTTCGTCGACCACCAGGGCCAGTTGCTGGTGTTTCTGCCGGAGCTGCCGCAGCGCGTCGGCGACCGGCAGGGTCACCGGAAGCAGCAGCGGCGACCGGACCCGCTCGCCGACCGGGGCAGGGCCGGCCCGCACCAGGTCGCGGATGTGCACCACGCCGAGCACCTCGTCCAACCCTCCGGGACCGGTGACCGGGGCGCGGGACCGCCCGGCGGCGGCGAGCCGACGCACCCCCTCGTCCGCGCCGAGGTCGGCCGGCAACGTCGTCACCTCCCGCCGGGCCACCAGGATCTCGCGCAGCGTGCGACCGGCGATGTCGAACGCCCCGGTCAGGATCTCCCGCTGCTGGGCGGACAGCCCGCGCTGGCTGGCCAGCATCTCCCGCAACTCCTCCTCGGTCGTCTCCTCCCGGTTGGCCCGCGGGTCGCCCCCGGCGAGCCGGACGACGGCGTCGGTGGCCCGACTGAGCAGCCACACCGCCGGCCGGGACACGCGGGCGAGCAGGTCCAGCGGGCCGGCGCTCAGCAGCGCCCACCGCTCCGCCCGCTGCATCGCCAGCCGCTTCGGGGCCAACTCGCCGAGCACCAGCGTGACGAACGTCAACAGCACCGTCACCAGCAGCACCGCGGCGGGACGGGCCGCGCCGCCGAGGAAACCCAACGGGCCGACCAGCGGCTCGGACAGCGACACCGCGGCCGCCGCCGACGCGAGGAAACCCGCCAGGGTGATGCCGAGCTGGATGGTGGCCAGGTAGCGGTTCGGGTCACGGGACAGCTGCACCAACCGGTCGCCGGAGCGGCTGCGCCGACCCAACCGCCGCAACTGCCCCTCGCGCAACGTCACCAGTGCCATCTCACTGCCGGAGAGCGCGGCGTTGACCAGCACGAGGACGGCCACCAGCGCCAACTGCCCGAGCTGGCCACCCATCGCGTACCCCCGTCCGCCGCCTGAGGTCACTCAACCGCAGCGCGGCCGGCTCCGGGTCCGGTTTACGGCCGCGCCCCCGCTCAGTCGACCTCCAGGTCGTCCAGCGAGATGGAGTGGGTCATCAGCCACCGGGCCAACGCCGTCATCCCGAACAGCCACAGCGGCACGGACTCCGTGGGCCCGTTGGTGGCGTAGATGGCGAAGCGCAGGTCCGGCGCGCGGTACGCCTCGATCCGCCACTGGTGCTGCCGGTCCCGCCAGACCGCGGAAGGGTCCATGGCGTCACCGTAGGCGACCGGAGTGGACCCGGGGGCCGGTTGCTCAGGTGACGACGATCCGGGCGTCGTCGGGCAGTCGTCGGGTCGCGCCGCGGCGGTCCAGCAGCTCCAGCAGGGGCACCGCCACCCGCCGGGTGGTGTCCAACGCCTGGCGGGCCGCGGAGAGCGTGAACGGCTGCGGCAGCCCCGCCAGCACCCGGACCGCGCCGTCGAGCGCGTCGGGCAGCAGCACCACGTTGTCGGCCAGCCGCAGCAGGGCGCCGGCCCGTACCGCGGCGCCGATCTCCCGGGGGCCCAGACCCAGGTCGACGAGGCGGTCCGCCTCGGGGGCGCGGAACGGACGGTCGCCGTACTCGGCGCGGACCCGCTGCACGGCCCGGGCCACCGGCTCCGGCAACGTGTCGACGCTCGCCGTCCCGACCCGCCCGGCGTGGATCCGCAGCGGTGGCCGGACCAGCGCCTCGACCAGCACCCGGTCGGGCAGGGCGAGACGCTGGCGCAGCGCGTCCACCGGCATCCCCGGTTCCAACGGGTGCTCCTTGGCGTAACGGGCGACCTCCTCGGTCACCTGCGCGCCGAGCCGCTGCCAGTGCGCCGGGTCGGCCAGCCAGTCACCGGCCACCGGGGCCGCATCCACCGGCACGCCCATCCGGATCAACGTGTTGGCCCGGACCAGCCGACGGCGGCGCAACTCCCCGGCCAGGTCCGGACGACCGTCCAGCTCGGCCAGGACCTGCGCGCGGGCGGCGGCGGCACCCCGGCGGGCCAGCGGTGGCGGCGCCACGTCGAGCACCCGTACCCCACCTGTCACGTGGTGGCGGCCCGGGTCCCGCAGCAACGCCCGGTCGCCCACCAGCAATGGCAACGGACGGGCCAACCGCAGCCGTACGGTGTCCGGGCCGAGCGGACGGACCCGTACCGGCACCGCCGCCGACCCGACGTGCAGGGTGAGGGTGGCCGGCAGGTCGGCCGCGGGGTCGCCGGTGAGTCGCACGTCGACGAGGTCGGTGCGGTGGAACCGGCCCGGGGTGAGCAGCGCGTCGCCACGGCCGAGCCGGTCGCGGGGCGTACCGCGCAGGTTGACAGCCACCCGGGCCACCGCCGTCACCTCCGGTCGAGCCTCGCCCAGTGAGTGCAGGCCGCGTACCCGGACCGGTTCGTCGGCCCCGGCCACCTCCAACTCGTCGCCCACCCGCAGCCGTCCACCGCCGAGGGTGCCGGTGACCACGGTGCCACTGCCCCGCACGGTGAAGCTGCGGTCCACCCAGAGACGCACCGGGTCGTCGACCACCGGCGCGGGCAGTCCGGCGGCGAGCCGGTCCAGGGCGGCCCGAAGCTCCGGCAGGCCGGCGCCGGTCAGACCACTGACGGCCACCGCCGGCACCGCGCCGAGGCTGGTGGCCGCGATCTCGGCCCGGGCGCGAGCCGTGGCCGGTCCCGGGTCGGCAAGGTCCGCGCGGGTCACCGCCAGCAGGCCGTACGCGACACCGAGCGCGTCGAGCGCGGCCAGGTGCTCGGCGGACTGGGGCATCCACCCCTCGTCGGCGGCCACCACGATCAGCGCCGCCGGCACCGGGCCGACGCCGGCGAGCATGTTCGGCACGAACCGCTCGTGCCCGGGTACGTCGACGAAGGCGACAGTGCCGCCGGAGGGCAGCGTCGTCCAGGCGAAGCCGAGGTCGATGGTCATCCCCCGGCGGCGCTCCTCGGCCCACCGGTCGGGTTCCATCCCGGTCAACGCCCGCACCAGTGTCGACTTGCCGTGGTCGACGTGCCCGGCGGTGGCGACGACGAACACGGTCAGTCGTCCCCGGGTACGCGCAGCACTGCCGCCCGGACCGCCTCGTCGGCGTCGGCGGGCACGCACCGCAGGTCGAGCAGGAGCCGACCCCGGACCACCCGCCCGAGCACCGGCTGCTCGCCGGTGCGCAGCGGCCCCGCGTACCGTTCGGGCAGGCTCAGCGCCCACGAGTCCAGCTCGACACCCGGTGCTCCGCCACCACCGACCACCGCGACGGCCGGCACCACCTCCGCCTTGCGGCCGTCCGCGCCGAGCCGGTCGCGGAGCCGCTCCACCCGGTTGCGCAGCGCGCCGGGGTCGGCGTGCAGCGCGGCCCGGGTCGGTGTGTCCGGCTGGTGCACCGTCGCGGCCAGCGCGGCCAGGGTGAGCTTGTCCACCCGCAACGCCCGGGCCAGCGGGTGACGGCGCAGCTTCTCGACCAGCTCGACGTCACCGAGCAGCAGGCCCGCCTGCGGGCCGCCGAGCAGCTTGTCGCCGCTGGCCGTGACCAGCGCGGCGCCGGCGCGCAGGGTGGTGGCCGCGTCCGGTTCGTCGGGCAGCAGCGGATCCGCGGTGAGCAGACCGGAGCCGATGTCGGCCACCACCGGCACGCCGAGGGTGGCCAGTTGTCGCACCGGGGTCGCCGAGGTGAAGCCGGTGACCCGGAAGTTCGACGGGTGCACCTTGAGCACGAAGCCGGTCTGCGGGCCGAGGGTCGCGGCGTAGTCGGCGAGTGTGGTGCGGTTGGTCGTGCCCACCTCGCGCAGCCGCGCCCCGGTGCTCTCCAGCAGGTCGGGCAGCCGGAACCCGTCGCCGATCTCGACCAACTCACCCCGGCTGACGACGATCTCCCGACCGGCGGCCAACGCGGTGGCGGCCAGCACCAACGCGGCAGCGCCGTTGTTGACCACATGCACGGCGCCCGCGTCGGGCACGGCGGCCGCCAGCGCGTCGAGGGCGTCCCGGCCACGACGGGCCCGCCGGCCGGTGGTCACGTCCAGCTCCACGTCGGTGTGCCCGGCGGCGGCGACCACCGCGGCGACCGCGGCGGCGGACAGCGCCGCCCGGCCCAGGTTGGTGTGCAGCACGACACCTGTCGCGTTGAGCACCACGCGGGGCCCGGCCGCGGGCAGCGCCGCGACCGCCGCGTCGCGTGCCTCGTCGGGGCGCAGCTCACCACGGCGGACCCGCTCCTGCGCGCGGGCAACGACCGCCTTGACCCGCTCCCGGCCGAGCGTCGCGCTGGCGGCGGCCAGCCGAGGATCGGCGAGCAGCGTGTCGGTGCGGGGCACCTGCCGTCGCGGGTCCGTCGACCCGTCACCCATGACGTCATCTCCTGCACTGGTTTGGCGGAGACGGACGGGAATCGAACCCGCCTGGCCCGGGTCCCGGACCACACCGGTTTTGAAGACCGGGAGGGGCACCAGCCGCCTGAACGCCTCCACCGGACATTCGATCACAGCGCGGGCACGACCGCCCGGTCAGGTGGAAGTTCCGCCATTGGTCCGCCGGGCTTCCACCCGCTCGCGCTGCGGCACCACCGTGTACCGGGGGTCGCGGGCCGAGGCGACACCGCCGTAGAAGATGCCGAACCGGGTCGCCACCGACGCGGCCAGCAACGCCACACCGGACAGCCCGCCGACCACGCGACTACGCCGGGCGAGCAGCGCACCGGCGACACCGCCGGCGGTGAGCAGCCGACCGGCGCGCAGCAGCCGACCGGGGCGGCCCAGCCGGTAGGGCTCGCTGAGCAGACCGAGGCGGGTCTCCACCCGGTGCGCCCCGTACAACTCCAGGGCCGCGCCGGCCACCGCCATCCGCCGGGCCGGCCCGGCCTGGGCCGGCGGCGCGGCGAGCAGACCCACGCCCGCGCCGCTGGCCAGCGCGCTGCCCGCGAAGATGACCGGCAACTCGGGGTACGCCTCGTGCCACGACGGCACCGCCGTGTCGGCCAGCAACACCCCGGTGTACGTGGCCAGCGCGGGCGCGGTGCCGGCGGCGAGCAGCCCAGCGGCGTGCCCGACCGACGGCAACGCCCTACCGGCCAGCCCGAGCAGGCCGTGGCGTGGCAGCACACCGGCGACCTCGGCGATCGCGGCGACACCGGCGGCCGGCCCGTACGCGGTGAGGATCCAGGTGCCCATCGACATCGGCGAGGTCGGCTTGGCCACCCGCAGCATGTGGTGGAAGCGGGCCGGCCGGCCCAGGTCCTTG
>NZ_JBSFBM010000412.1:0-5315 GCF_053592955.1 Micromonospora sp. NPDC002411
GCCGCCCCGCGGTGTCGTGTTCGTGGCCCGGCTCCGCCCGGCTGACCAGGACGGTGTCGATCCGATTTCGCCGGCCGGTGGTGCCCTCGGCGACCAACCGGAGGCCGGCGACCTCGACCTCCGCGCCGGGGATCGGCACCCGCCCCAGCGACTGGGCGAGCAGGCCACCGACCGTCTCCACCTCGTCGGTGGGCAGGTCGGTGTCGAACATCTCGCCCAGGTTCTCCACTGGCAGGCGGGCGGTCACCCGCACCGAGGAGTCCGCCAGACGTTCGACGGGCGGGCGTTCGACATCGTACTCGTCGGTGATCTCACCGACGATTTCCTCCAGGATGTCCTCGATGGTGACCAGACCGCCGGTGCCGCCGTACTCGTCGACGACGATGACCAGGTGGTTGCGGGCCGCCTGCATCTCCGACAGCAGGTCGTCGACCGGCTTGGACTCCGGCACGAAGGTCGCCGGGCGCATCAACTCCGCCACCGGCAACTGCTCGGCCTGCGGGTCGCCGCCCCGGGAGCGACGGATCAGGTCCTTGAGGTAGAGCACACCCAACACGTCGTCGACGCTCTCGCCGATCACCGGAATGCGGGAGAATCCGGAGCGCAGGAAGAGCACCAGCGCCTGCGCGAGCGTCTTGCCCTCCTCGATCCACACCATCTCGGTACGCGGCACCATCACCTCGCGGGCGATGGTGTCGCCGAGTGCGAAGACGGAGTGGATCATCTGACGTTCGCCGTGCTCGACCACGCCGCGCTGCTCGGCCAGGTCGACAAGCTCCCGCAACTCCACCTGGGTGGCGAACGGCCCCTCCCGGAACCCGCGCCCCGGGGTGACCGCGTTGCCGATCAGGATCAGCAGCGACGCGAGCGGGTTGAGTGCCCGGCCCAGCCAGCGGACCATCGGCGCGACCGCTCGACCCACGGCGTACGCGTGCTGCCGGCCGATGGTGCGCGGCGCGACGCCGACCACCACGAAGCTGACCACTGTCATCGCGCCGGCGGTCACCAGTGCGGCCCGCCAACCCGCGCCGAAGCTGTCCACCGCGACCAACGCGACGAGCGTGGTGGCGGTCAACTCGGCGAGCAGTCGCAGGAGCAGGAGCAGGTTGAGGTGCCGGACGACGTCGCCGGCGACGACCTGGAGGGTCTTGGCACCACGCACACCGTCGCGGGCCAACTCGGCGGCTCGGGCCGGCGAAACCGCGGCGAGAGCCGCCTCGGTCATCGCGATCAGGCCGGCCAACACCACCAGGCCGGCCGCGAAGACGATCAGCTGCAGGTCAGGAAGGCCGGCGGTGGCACCGGCCGCGAGTAACGGAGGAGTGGACATCACTGGGTGCGGGTCGACCGCCAGCTGGCCAGCAGTCGGGCCTGGAGCCCGAACATCTCCCGCTCCTCCTCCGGCTCGGCGTGGTCGTAACCGAGCAGGTGCAGCACCCCGTGCACGGTGAGCAGGTGCAGCTCGTCGGCGGGCGTGTGCCCGGCGGTCGCCGCCTGCTTGGCCGCGACCTCGGGGCACAGCACGATGTCGCCGAGCAGGGCCGGCTCGCCGCCGGCCGGCGCGGATTCACCCGGGCCGTGGTCGACGCTGCCCTCGTCCATGGGGAAGGCGAGCACGTCGGTCGGCCCGTCGCCGCCCATCCAGTGGTGGTTCAGCTCGGTCATGTACTCGACGTCGACCAGCAGCACGGACAGCTCGGCGAGGGGGTTGACCCCCATCTCGTCGAGGGCGTGCCGGGCGACGGCGAGCACGGCGTCCGTGTCGACGTCGACACCGGACTCGTTGGCGATCTCGATGGACAACTGCTTTCCTCTGCTTTAGCGGCGGCGGCCGGCCCGGCCGCCCTGGGCGGGTCGCCCGGGCACGGCATGGACGCCCTGCGCCTGCTGGTTCTCCCGCTCGGCGTCCCAGCGGGCGTACGCGTCGACGATCTCCCCGACCAGCCGGTGGCGGACCACGTCGGAGCTGGACAACTGGGCGAAGTGCACGTCCTCGACGTTTTTCAGGATCTCGCGGACCACCCGCAGACCGCTGGTCGTCCCGCCGGGAAGGTCCACCTGGGTGACGTCACCGGTGACGACGATCTTGGAGTTGAAGCCGAGTCGGGTGAGGAACATCTTCATCTGCTCGGGCGTGGTGTTCTGCGCCTCGTCCAGGATGATGAACGCGTCACTCAGCGTCCGACCCCGCATGTACGCCAGTGGCGCGACCTCGATCGTCCCCTGGGCCATCAGCTTCGGGATCGTCTCCGGGTCGAGCATCTCGTGCAGCGCGTCGTAGAGCGGGCGCAGGTACGGGTCGATCTTCTCGTTGAGCGTGCCGGGCAGGAAGCCCAGGCGCTCCCCCGCCTCGACCGCCGGCCGGGTCAGGATGATCCGGTTGACCTGCTTGGCCTGCAACGCCTGGACGGCCTTCGCCATCGCCAGGTAGGTCTTGCCGGTGCCGGCCGGGCCGATGCCGAAGACGATGGTGTTCGAGTCGATGGCGTCGACGTAGCGCTTCTGACCGAGGGTCTTGGGTCGGATGGTGCGCCCGCGACGGGAGAGGATGTTGAGCGTCAGGACCTCGGCGGGCCGCTCGGCGCTGCCCTGCTCGAGCATGCCGACGGTACGCCGGACGGCGTCAGTGGTCAGGGTCTCGCCTTTCTCGATGAGTTCGAGCAGCTCGCTGAAGACCCGCTCGGCGAGGGCGTTGTCCGCGGGGTCACCGGTGATGGTGATCTCGTTGCCGCGGACGTGCACGTCACTGGTGACCGAGCGTTCGACGAGTCGGAGGATCTCGTCGCCTGCGCCGAGCAGATTGACCATGATCTTCGAGTCGGGCACGGTGATCCTGGTCTGCACCCGGGGCGGGCCGGGAGGTGGGGTGCCGGTCATAGGTCGGGCCGAAGGGCCCTGCGCCACCTGCTCTCGATCTCGGCGCCGGCCTGCTGGCTGGCGTGCGGACGTTACACCCATCGTATCCGTTGAACGCGGGCCGCATCGCGCCCATTTCCGCTGGCCGCGATCAACGCCCGGCCCGGAAGTCGTACCTGTCGAAGGTCTCCTGGTGGCGGGTGAACCGGTACGTCGCCCAGTGCATCCGGACCACCACGCCGGCCTCGTCCCGGGTCAGTCGCAGCAACTCACCGACCTCCCGGCCGGACGCCGTACGGAACACGTCCGGCTGGTCCGGTAGGGGCACGAAGACCGCCGGCGGACGTCCGGCCGGGTCCCCTACCCCACGCGCCCGCAGGGATCCGTCCTGCCAGGAGAAGACGTACTCGGAACCCTCGCCCCACCAGCGGCCGAGCATGCCCCGCAGGGCCGCCGGCGCGGGTGCCCCCGGTCGCCACGGCGCGATGTCGGCCGGGTCCCGCTCGACCGCCGCGGCGAGCAGCCGGTGCGTCAGGTCGAACAGTTCGGCCGCCGTACCGGACGAGCCGAGCACCGCGGCGCCCATCGCACCGGCCGTCCCGTCGCCTCCCCTGCGGCCGTACACACCGGCGAGGAAACCGGGCATCGCCCCGTCGTGCCCCACGTGCATCACCCGTTCCCCCTGCGGGATCAGGATCAGCCCGAGCCCGAAGCCCGCGCCCCAGAGCGTCTCGTCGGTGGTGGTCACCGGCCAGCGCATCTCGTCCAGCGTCGCGGGGGCGAGCACCGCGCCGGCCGGGTCCAGTGCCACCGGGTCGGCCAGGAACGCCGCCCACCGCGCCATGTCGGTAGCTGTGCTCCAGAGCTGCGCGGCCGGGCCGACAGCACCGAAGTCGGTCGGTGGCTCCGGGTGCGCCTCGTCGGAGTACGCGTCGACCAGGAACCCGGTGGCCGCCGTCGGCCGGGGAGTGACCGTGGTGTCGGTCAGCCCGAGCGGCGTCAGGATCCGCTCG
Source organism: Micromonospora sp. NPDC002411 (assembly GCF_053592955.1). Classification (NCBI taxonomy): domain Bacteria; kingdom Bacillati; phylum Actinomycetota; class Actinomycetes; order Micromonosporales; family Micromonosporaceae; genus Micromonospora; species Micromonospora sp. NPDC002411. The sequence goes on from NZ_JBSFBM010000412.1 coordinate 3,870, forward strand.
GTCAGCGCCTGCGCCCAGCTCTCGCCGCGCAGCCGAGCGACGAGTTGACCGAGCACGGCCATGCCCAGGTTGGAGTAGTGGAACCGGCGGCCCGTCGGCAGCACCCGCTCGGCCCGGACCAGCTCCGCCACCAACTGGTCGGCGTCCGGTGCGCGCAGGCTGTCCCACACGTCGCCGAACGGCTCGCGTTGCAGGCCGGCGGTGTGCGACAGCAACCGGCGCACGGTCAGCTCGCCGTGTGCGGGCAGGTCCAGGTGCCGACCCACCGGGTCGTCCAGGTCCAGCAGCCCGTCGTCGCGGCACTGGAGGGTGAGCACCGCGGTGAAGGTCTTCGTGACCGAGCCGATCCGGAACTGGGTGTCCGGCGTCAACGGGCTGTCGGTCCCGGTCTCACCGACGGTGCAGGTCCAGAGCGGCCGGTCGGCCCGGTGCAGCGCCACCGACACCGCCGGCACCCGGGCGTCGGCCTGCACCTGCCGGACGAGTCGACCCAGGTGCTCGTGCACACGACTGTCGGGTTCGCTCACGCCAGGTCCCGGGCCAGCATCGGGCCGAGCGGCGCACCACCGAGCAGGTGCGCGTGCACGTGGAACACCTCCTGCCCGCCGTACACGCCGGTGTTGAACATCAACCGGAAGCCGTCGCCGAGCAGACCCTCGTCCTCGGCCACGGCGGCGGACGTCGCCAGCACGTCGGCGGCCAGCGCCGGGTCACCCTGCGCGAGGGTGGCGACGTCGGCGTAGTGCTCCTTCGGAATGACCAGGACGTGCACCGGCGCCTTCGGGTCGATGTCGCGGAAGGCGAGCGTGGTGTCGGTCTCCCGGACCACGGTGGCCGGGATCTCCCCGGCGACGATGCGGCAGAACAGGCAGTCGGATCCCATCGGGGCAGTGTAAAGACGAGCTCGCGGCTCGGGCAGGATGGCCGGCATGACGGATCGGGCGGTACTCGTGACCGGAGCCTCGCGTGGGATCGGCGCCGCGGTGGCGCAGGCGTTCGCCCAGAGCGGCGACCGGGTGGCGATCCACCACCGCGACTCCGCCGACTCGGCCGAGGAGGTGCGCGCGCGACTCCCCGGCGCCGGGCACGTGGTGGTCCGCGCGGACCTCACCGACCCGGACGCGGTCCGGGCCATGGTGGACCGGGCCGCCGAGGTGCTCGGCGGGTTGGACGTCCTGGTCAACAACGCCGGCACGTACGGCGACCGGGACGACCCGCACCCGATCTTCGGCGGCTCCTACGAGCACTGGCAGAAGCGCTGGCGGCAGGTGCTGGAGACCAACCTGACCGGTGCCGGCAACGTCATCTGGTGCGCTGCCCAGCACATGCGCGACAGTGGCGGGCGGATCGTCAACGTCTCGTCCCGAGGCGCGTTCCGGGGTGAACCGCACCAGCCGGCGTACGGGGCCAGCAAGGCAGGGTTGAACGCGCTGGGCCAGTCCCTCG
>NZ_JBSFBM010000413.1:0-5283 GCF_053592955.1 Micromonospora sp. NPDC002411
CTCGGCCCCAACCTGCTCTCCGCGGTGCTGTGCCCGCTGCTGGTCTACCCCGGTGGGCTGGGCCTGATCGGCTCGGCGGTGGCCAACGTCGTCGCTTCGGTTCCACACGTTGATTGTGGCAATGGCCAGGATCAGGTCGGCAAGTTCCTTCTCCGACCAGACCTTCGCGGCGGTGTCCCACACGTCGTCCGGCACGCCGTGCTCACCGAGCTTGGTGACCGCGTCGGTGAGCGCCAACGCGGCCCGCTCCCGCTCGTCGAAGAACGGCGCCTCCCGCCAGGCGGCCACCGCGAAGAGCCGTCGGCTCGACTCGCCGGCGGCGAGCGCGTCCCGGCTGTGCATGTCGACGCAGAACGCACACCCGTTGATCATCGACGCCCGCAGCTTGACCAGCTCCAGCACGGTGTGGTCGACGTTCGCCCGGACGTACTTCTCCAGCCCCAGGACGGCCTGGTATCCCTGTGGCGCGACCTCGGCCGCGTTCATCCGCTGCATGACTACCTCCCTGATCGGTCCGACACCGTCACGACGGTTCGGCCGGGGCGCGCCGTGACAGTCGCGGGTGTGACCCCGCTCATGCTGGGCGGAGCGGGGGAGGGTCAGCCGCGGGCGGCCGGCACGGTGTCGGGCAGCACCTCGCGAGGGCGGGGGATCTGGACGGTCTCGATGGGCGCCTGCGCCGGGGCCGGTGCCGTTCCGTCGCCGTCGCGCGGGCCGGGGCGGCTCACCCGGGCGGCCAGCCGGCGGCCGACCTCGATCATGGGCAGCTCGACCCAGCGGTAGAGCACGTCCGCGATGACCAGCCCCACCACCGTCACCGCCAGGAAGAACGCGGTGCTTTTGCCCGCGATCGCGGGCACCAGCCCGGCCGCCGCCCGCGCCGCGATGGCCTGGACGAGATACAGCGAGTACGAGCGTTCGCCGACGAAGACCAGCGGTCGTACTCCCAGGCCGCGGGCGAGCGGGCTGCGGGAGAGCAGGGCCGGCAGCAGCACCGCGGTCGCGGCGGCGTAGCTGCCGATCAGCGCCTCCTGGCCGAAGCGGGTGGGCCAGAACTGCACACACACCTGGACCACGACGAACGCCAGGATGACGCCGGTGGCGACCACCGGGTGGGTCAGTGGCCGGACCAGGGCGAAGCCCCGGGGGTTGTGCATGACGATCGCGGTCAGGCAGCCGAGCAGGATCGCCACGTAGTGGATCGGCCAACTCAACCAGGCGATGTCCGGCGGGATCATCGCGATGAAGAGCACCAGCAGGCAGAGCGTCGCCAGCAGGCGGCGACGGAACACGCCGGCGACCGCCACGAAGGCGATGGCCGGCCAGAACAGGTAGAACTTCTGCTCGATGCCGATCGTCCAGGAGTGCAGGAACGGCGCGCTCGGCTCCAGCAGCTCGTTGAGGAACAGCAGGTAGTACTTCATGCCCCGCTCGATCGACTCGGCGGTGCCGTTGATCCGGGCCAGCCCCCAGTACAGGAACAGCACCAGGAAGTAGACCGGCAGAATCCGGAAGAACCGCCGCAGATAGAAGGCGCGCAGCGAGACCCTGCCGTAGCGGTGCTCCTCGCGCAGCAGCAGCGTCGTGATCAGGAAGCCGGAGAGCACGAAGAACAGGTGTACGCCGATCCAGCCGGTCAGCCATTTCCAGGACGGGCCACCGTAGTGGAAGGCGATGACCATGACAGCGGCCAGCGCCCGCAGCCCGTCCAGGGCGGGGAATCGACGCATGGCCTGGAATTCGTCGTACCGAAGCGAACGCACCGGCGAAGTTTGCGCGAGCGCGCCATTCGGGTCAAGCCAGCGGACCCGGGCCGGTGGGGGATTAGTCGGCGGCGGGCCGGCGGGTGGGTCTTGTATCGTTGAGCACCGTAAGGCGATGACCCGGCCATCACCGGTGAGCCTCCGGAAGAACGGCCGGGCGACCGGCTCAGTAGAACCGGACGGGTGCGGCCCGTCACAGCCGGCAATGAGCGGGCGGTCGATCCTGACCGCCAAGCGGGGTGGTACCGCGGGCCACCCGGGGAGCGTCGTTCGAGGCGTACCCCGGAAGGTTCGTCCTCGCAGACCCACGAAGAGTGAGCTGCGAGGAGAGCGACCCCCGATGGCCTATCCGTTGCACGACCCGACCGCCGCCGGTGTCCCGGCGAGCCCGGACCTGCCCGCGGTCGAGCGCCGGGTGCTGGAGCACTGGACGGCCGACAAGACCTTCGAAGCGTCGGTGGAGGCCCGCCCGGCCGGCGACGACGGCAAGAACGAGTACGTCTTCTACGACGGCCCGCCGTTCGCCAACGGCCTGCCGCACTACGGGCACCTCTTCACCGGGTACGTCAAGGACGTGGTGCCGCGCTACCAGACCATGCGTGGGCGGCACGTCGAGCGGCGCTTCGGCTGGGACTGCCACGGCCTGCCCGCCGAGGTGGTGGCGGAGAAGCAGCTCGGCATCACCAGCAAGGCGGAGATCATCGACCTGGGCGTGGCCCGGTTCAACGAGGCCTGCCGCACCTCGGTGCTGGAGTTCACCCAGGACTGGGAGCGGTACATCAACCGGCAGGCCCGCTGGGTCGACTTCGCCAACGACTACAAGACCCTCGACCTGGACTACATGGAAAGCGTCATGTGGGCCTTTAAGACCCTGCACGACAAGGGTCTGATCTACGAGGGCTTCCGGGTGCTGGCGTACTGCTGGCGGTGCGAGACGCCGCTGTCGAACACCGAGACCCGGATGGACGACGTCTACCGGGACCGGCACGACCCCACCCTGTCGGTGTGGTTCGGGCTGACCGCCGACGAGTCCGCCCCGGAGCTGGTGCGTGGGCCGGTCAAGCTGGGTGTCTGGACCACCACGCCGTGGACCCTGCCGTCGAACCTGGCGCTCGCCGTCGGGCCCGACATCGAGTACGCGGTGCTGGAACGCGACGGGGACCGCTTCGTCGTCGGCGCGGCGCGGCTGACCGCGTACGCCAAGGAACTGGAGGGCTACGAGCAGGTCGGCACGGTGTACGGCCGGGACCTGGTCGGACGCCGCTACACGCCGCTGTTCGACTTCCTCGTCGAGCAGGCCGGCGACAACGCCTACCAGGTGCTCGGCGCGGAGTTCGTCACCACCGAGGACGGCACCGGGATCGTGCACCTGGCCCCGGCGTTCGGCGAGGACGACCAGAACGTCTGCAACGCCGCCGGCATCCCCACCATCGTCACCGTCGACGACCACACCCGGTTCACCGCGCTGGTGCCGCCGTACCAGGGTGAGCAGGTCTTCGACGTCAACAAGCCGGTGATCCGGGAGCTGAAGGATCGGGGGGTGGTGCTCAAGCAGGACACCTACACCCACTCGTACCCGCACTGCTGGCGCTGCGACACCCCGCTGGTCTACAAGGCGGTGTCGTCGTGGTTCGTCGCGGTGACCCAGTTCCGGGACCGGATGGTCGAGTTGAACAAGGAGATCAACTGGACGCCCGGGCACATCAAGGACGGCTCGTTCGGCAAGTGGCTGGCCAACGCCCGGGACTGGTCGATCAGCCGCAACCGGTTCTGGGGCTCGCCCATCCCGGTGTGGAAGTCCGACGACCCGAACTACCCGCGCCTGGACGTCTACGGCTCGCTCGCCGACATCGAGCGGGACTTCGGGGTACGCCTGAGCGACCTGCACCGGCCGGCGGTGGACGACCTGGTCCGCCCCAACCCGGACGACCCCACCGGTCAGTCGATGATGCGTCGGGTGCCGGAGGTGCTGGACTGCTGGTTCGAGTCCGGGTCGATGCCGTTCGCCCAGGTGCACTACCCGTTCGAGAACGCGGACTGGTTCGAGCACCACTACCCGGGTGACTTCATCGTCGAGTACATCGGGCAGACCCGTGGCTGGTTCTACACGATGCACGTGCTGGCCACCGCGCTGTTCGACAGGCCGGCGTTCCGCAACTGCCTGAGCCACGGCATCCTGCTCGGCTCGGACGGGCGCAAGATGTCCAAGAGCCTGCGCAACTACCCGGACGTCTACCACGTCTTCGACTCGTACGGGTCGGACGCGATGCGGTGGATGCTGATGTCCTCACCGGTGCTGCGCGGCGGCGACATGGCGGTGACCGAGACGCTCATCCGCGACGCGGTCCGGCAGGTGCTGCTGCCGCTGTGGAACGTCTGGTACTTCTTCACGCTCTACGCCAACGCCGACGGGCACCAGGCGCTGCGTCGGACGGACTCGACGCACCTGCTCGACAGGTACGTGCTGGCCAAGACGAACGAGCTGGTGTCGACCGTCAGCGCGCAGATGGACGCGTACGACATCTCCGGCGCCTGCGCGACCATCCGGTCCTACCTGGACGCGCTGACCAACTGGTACGTGCGCCGCTCCCGGGACCGGTTCTGGTCCGGTGACGTCAACGCGTTCGACACGCTCTGGACCGTGCTGGAGACGCTCTGCCGGGTGGTGGCGCCGCTCGCGCCGCTGACCGCGGAGGAGATCTGGCGCGGGCTGACCGGAGAGCGGTCGGTGCACCTGACCGACTGGCCTTCGGCGGAGGAGTTCCCCGCCGACCACGATCTCGTGGCAGCGATGGACAACGTACGGGCGGTCGCGTCGGCGGCGCTGTCGTTGCGCAAGGCCAAGGGGCTGCGGGTGCGGCTGCCGCTGTCGACGTTGACAGTGGCCTCGCCGGCGGCGGAGCAGCTGCGACCGTTCGCCGACCTGGTCGCCGACGAGGTCAACGTGAAGGCGGTGGAGTTCAGCGCGGAGCTGTCCGCGTACTGCGAGCAGGTGCTGACTGTGGTGCCCCGGGCGCTCGGCCCGCGGGTCGGCAAGCAGGTGCAGCAGGTGATCAAGGCGGTCAAGGCGGGCGACTGGGAGCTGGTCGACGGCACCCCGGTGGCCGCCGGCGTCACCCTCGCCGAGGGCGAGTACGAGCTGCGGCTGGTCGCCGCCGACGCCGAGCACTCCGCGCCCCTGCCGGGCGGCGAGGGTGTGGTGGTGCTGGACACCGAGGTGACGCCGGAGCTGGCCGCCGAGGGGTTGGCTCGCGACGTGGTGCGGGTGGTGCAGCAGGCCCGTCGGGACGCCGACCTGGACGTGTCGGACCGGATCGTGGTGTCGGTGTCGGCCTCCGAGGAGGTGCGCGCGGCGTTGTCGGCGTACGTCGACTTCGTCTCCGGCGAGGTGCTGGCCGACTCGGTGGACTTCGCCGAGGGCCTCGACGGCTTCGCCGGTGAGGTCGGCGAGGGCGAGCAGATCACGGTCACCGTCCGCCGGTCGTAGCGCGCGGACGCGGACGCCTCCACACCTCCGTCT
>NZ_JBSFBM010000414.1:0-5278 GCF_053592955.1 Micromonospora sp. NPDC002411
CGGTCGTGACCGTGCTCGACAAACTGACCTACTCGGGCAACCGGGCCAACCTCGACCCCGTCCGCGACGACCCGCGGCTGCGGTTCGTGCAGGGCGACATCTGCGACCCGGTCGTCGTCGACGAGGTCGTCGCCGACCACGACGTGATCGTGCACTTCGCCGCCGAATCACACGTCGACCGCTCCATCGCCGGCGCCGCGCCGTTCGTCACCACCAACGTTCTGGGCACCCAGACCCTCCTCGACGCCGCGCTGCGCCACCGCACCAGCCGCTTCGTGCACGTCTCCACCGACGAGGTCTACGGCTCCATCGACGAAGGCTCCTGGACCGAAACCTGGCCCCTCGCCCCGAACTCCCCCTACTCGGCGTCGAAGGCCGGCTCCGACCTGCTCGCCCTGGCCTATCACCGCACCCACGGCATGGACGTCGTCGTCACCCGCTGCTCCAACAACTACGGCCCCTACCAGTTCCCCGAGAAGGTCATCCCGCTGTTCGTCAGCAACCTCCTCGACGGCGCCACCGTCCCCCTCTACGGCGACGGCGGCAACATCCGCGACTGGCTACACGTCCACGACCACTGCCGCGGCATCGCCCTGGTCCAACAGAAGGGCCGCGCCGGCGAGGTCTACAACATCGGTGGCGGCACCGAACTGACCAACAAAGAACTCACCGGCCTGCTCCTGGACGCCTGCGGCGCCGGCTGGGACCGCGTCGTCCCGGTCACCGACCGCAAGGGCCACGACCGCCGCTACTCCCTCGACATCAGCAAAATCCACCAGGAGCTCGGCTACAGCCCCAGCATCACCCTCGAGAAGGGCCTCGCCGACACCGTCGCCTGGTACCGCGACAACCGCGCCTGGTGGGAACCGCTGAAGTCGGCACCCACCGCATGAGTCGCGTTCTCGTCACGGGCGCCGGCGGCATGCTCGGGCACGACCTGGTCGCCGTCCTGGCGGCCCGGCCCGACCTGAAAGTGACCGCCGCCACCCGCGCCGACCTGGACATCACCGACCCCGCCGCGGCCCGCAACGCGGTGACCGGCCACGACGTCGTGATCAACGCGGCGGCCTGGACCAACGTCGACGGTGCCGAGACCGACGAGGCCGCGGCGACCGCCGTCAACGGCGGGGGCGTGGCCAACCTGGCCGCGGCGTGCGCCGCCGACGGAATCCGGTTGATCCAGGTCTCCACCGACTACGTCCTCGCGGGCAACGCGCGCACCCCCTACCCGGAGGACGCGCCCACCGCGCCGGGCAACGCCTACGGACGCGGCAAGCTGGTTGGCGAGGAGGCCGTCGCGCGGCTGCTCCCCGACACCGGGTACGTCGTCCGCACCGCCTGGCTCTACGGCGCGCACGGCCCGAACTTCGTGTCCACCATGCTCCGGCTCGCCACCCAGCACGAACACCTCGACGTGGTCGACGACCAACACGGCCAGCCCACCTGGTCGTACACGCTCGCCGAGCGGTTGGTCGCACTCGCCGACGCGGCACTGGCCGGGCACGCGACGCCGGGCGTCTACCACGGCACCTGCGCCGGGCAGACGACGTGGTACGGGCTGGCCCGCGCCGCGTTCGCGCTGGCCGGGCTGGATCCGGACCGGATCCGACCCACCACCAGCGACCGGTATCCGCGTCCCGCCACCCGGCCTGCGTACAGTGTGCTAGGGCACAGCCGCTGGGCGGCCGCGGGTCTGCCGCCGCTTCCCGACTGGCACAGCGCCCTGGTTGACGCGTTCCGCTCCCCCGCTCCACCCGCCCCGTGGAAGGTCGCATGAAGCTCACCCTCGTCACCGGCCTGACCGGCCTGCTGCTCCTCGGCACCATCGTCGAGCTGCTGCGCCGCCGTCAGCTACGCGAGAAGTACGGCATGCTCTGGCTCGCCGTTCTGGTCGTCGTGATCCCGCTGTCACTGTTCCCCCGGCTGCTCGACAACGTCGCTGAGCTCCTCGGCGTCGCCTCCGGTGTCAGCCTGGTGCTCTTCCTTGGCATCGTCTTCCTGCTGCTCGTGTGCGTGCACCTGAGCTGGGAGGTCAGCGCCCTCGAAGAAGAGACCCGCACCCTGGCCGAAGACTTCGCCCTGCTCCGCGCACAGATCGACGCGGACCGGGCAGCCCGAGACGAACTGGTGTCCACCGATGGTTAATGGCAAGCGCACCTTGATCATCATCCCGGCTCTCAACGAGTCGGGCTCCATCGCCGACGTCGTCGGCGAGGTCCGCGGCGAACTGCCCGGCGTCGACGTCCTCGTCGTCGACGACGGCTCCACCGACCGCACCGCGGCCGTCGCCGTGGCCGCTGGTGCCCGCGTCGCCAAACTGCCGTACAACCTCGGCGTCGGTGGTGCCATGCGCCTCGGCTACCGCTACGCCCGCGACAACGACTACGACGTCGCCATCCAGATCGACGCCGATGGTCAGCACGACCCGCGGTACGTCCCGAAGCTCGTCGACCTGCTCGACGACAACGATCTGGTCATCGGCGCCCGGTTCGCCGGCGAGGGCGACTACAACGTCCGCGGCCCCCGCCGCTGGGCAATGGTGATGCTCTCCGCCGTGCTGTCCAAGGTCGCCCGCACCAAACTCACCGACACCACCTCCGGCTTCCGGGCCGCCAACCGGCGGGTCATCGAGATGTTCGCCACCTGGTACCCGGCCGAGTACCTCGGTGACACGGTGGAGACCCTGGTGCACACCGCCCGACGCGGATACCGCATCAAGCAGGTGCCCGTCGCCATGCGCAAGCGGATGGCCGGCACGCCCAGCCACTCCCCCGCCCGGGCGATGATCTACCTCGGTCGCGCATTCGCCGTCCTCACGCTGGCGCTCATTCGCCGGTGATCAGTCGCCTGCTACGCCTGATCCCGCCCGGCACCATCGCTGTTGGTGCCGGGCTGGGTCTTCTTGGCATCGCCTCCTACGTCCACCTCGCTGTCGCCGGCCACAGCCTCAGCGGGACCGACTACAACAGCCTGTCGGTGCTCTGGTCGATCGTGTTCACCCTCGGCATCGGCGTCTTCATGCCGATCGAGCAGGAGGTCGCCCGGGTCGTCGCCGCCCGGCACAGCCAAGGGCTCCCCCCCGGGCCGGTGCTCGCCCGGGGCGTCACCGTCGCCGCCGCGATGCTCGCCGTGCTGGTGCTGGCCGTCACCGCCGGCCGCCAACTCCTCGCCGACCATCTCTTCCACGGCGACGGCACCATGGTCACCGTGCTCGTCGGCGCACTCGCCGCGATGGCCGTCGCCTACACCACCCGCGGCGTCCTTTCCGGCCTGCAGCTCTTTCCCTGGTACGGAACCCAACTCGGCATCGACGGCGGGCTGCGCATCGTCATGGTCGCCCTGCTCGGGTTGGCCGGCGTGACCTCCCCCATCTGGTACGGCGTCGTGCTCGTCGTCGCCCCGCTGGCCAGCGTGCTGCTCACCCTGCCGCCAGTACTGCGCGCCATCGGCGGCGGCGCACCGGTCGCCTGGGCCACCCTCCTGCGCGGCCTCGGGCTGCTCACCGCATCCAGCCTGCTCTCCCAGGTCGTGGTCAACGTCGGCGTGATCAACCTGCAGTTGCTCGCCCCCTCCGACACCGCGGCGGCAGGCGCGTTGCTCTCCGCCCTCGTGCTGGTCCGCATCCCGCTGTTCGTCTTCGGTTCGATGCAGGCCTCACTGCTGCCCGGCCTGGCCACCACCGCCACCACCGGCGACCAGGCCGGCTTCTACGGCCTGCTGCGCCGGGCGGTGGGCATCGTCACCGCGCTCGGCCTCACCGGGGCCGTCGGCGCCGTGCTGCTCGGCCCGTGGCTGGTCGGCGTGCTCTTCGACGCCCCCGGCGTCCTCGGCCACGGCGACTTCGCCTGGCTGGCCGCCGCCACACTCGCCTACCTCTGGGCGATGGTGCTCGGCCAGGCCCTACTCGCCCTCGACCGGCACCGCGCCCAGGCCCTCGCCTGGACCGTCGGCGTCGCCGCCCTGATCATCGTGACACTGCTCCCGGCCCCGGTGATCCTCCGGGTCGAGCTGGCCTACACCATCGGCTCCGTCATCGTGGCCGCCACCATGGCAGTGCTGCTGCGCGGCGGCATCCGCCGACCCCCCACCCCGCCCCTCACTGACGCCGTCACCCCCGCCGTATCCGGAGGCATCCGATGACCCGCCCACAGGTGACTGCGGTAATGCTCGCCTACGGCGCCGAGCCGTACCTGGTCGACGCCGCCCAAGCCATCCTGGCCAGCACCGACATCGACATCGACCTGGTCGTCGTCGACAACGGCTGCACCGGCGACGGCATCGACATCGTCAAGGGCTTCCCGCAGGTGCGGGTCGTCCGCCCCGAACAGAACACCGGCTACTCCGGCGGCTGCCGGGTCGGCGCCGCCGAGGCCACCGGTGACTGGCTCGCCTTCGTCAACTCCGATGCCATCGTCGCCCCGGACGCCCTCGCCAAGACCGTAGCCGTCGCCGCCGAACCGGGCGTCGGCGCCGCGATGGCCTCCATCCGGCTCGCCGACACTCCCGAGTTGATCAACACCTCCGGCAACCCGCTGCACTTCACCGGGCTGTCCTGGGCGGGCGGCAACGGCGAACCCGCCACCGCCCACGCCCTACGCACCAGCGTGCCCTCGCTCAGCGGCTGCTGCTTTGTGATCAGCCGCCAGCGGTGGCAGGAGCTCGACGGCTTCGCGGCCGAATACTTCGCCTACCACGAAGACACCGAACTCAGCCTGCGGCTCTGGCAACGCGGCCTGCGGCTGGAGTACGTCCCCGACGCCGTCGTGCGCCACCACTACGAGTTCTCCCGCAACGACCTGAAGCTCTACCTGGTGGAACGCAACCGGCTGGTCACCCTGCTCACCGCGTACCAGACTCGGACGCTGGTGGTGCTCGCACCGATGCTGCTGCTCACCGAGGCCGCCATGCTCGCCGCCGCGCTGGCCGGCGGCTGGACCAAGCAGAAGACCCGCGGCTGGGGTTGGCTGTGGCGCAACCGATCCTGGGTCGGTGCCCGCCGCCGTCAACTCCAGACCGAACGCACCGTGCCCGACGGAGTGATCGCCGAGCTGATGACCGCCCGGGTCGCCCCCTCCAACGTCGACTCGCCCCCCGGCATGGGCGTCTTCAACGCGGTCGCTGCCGGCTACTGGGCCCTCGCCCGGCCGCTGCTGCAGCGCCGCTGACCCGACCGGCATCGAAAAGCGTCGGGGACCGCGGTGCGGTCCCCCACGCGGTGGGGTATATTATAAACTTTTGGAGATAGGAAGAGGGGGGGGTAGGGGAAGAGTGTTTTCTA
>NZ_JBSFBM010000415.1:0-5256 GCF_053592955.1 Micromonospora sp. NPDC002411
TCGCGGAATACCGTTCGGCTGGAGCCGCGTCGTGCCACTCGCCGAGAGGCGACCTGCACACCGACACCAGCGCCGCCCCCGGCCCGCCAGCCGGGGGCGGCGCTGTCTGCGCTCATCCGTCAGCGCGTCGCGGCACAATGTCCGGATGATTGACGCGCAGCAGTGGTCCGAGCAGTCGGGCGTACTCGTACTCCCCAGTGGGGCGACGGTGCGCGGACGCCGCGTCGCTGCCGCGACCTCGCCCGCCGACTTCGCCGTGCTGTTGGCACCTGGTCCGGTGCCGGCCTGGCCGCATCGGCGGATCCGGTGGCCCGATTTCTGGATTCCGCTGGATCGCGCCGACGCCCTCGATGCCCTGCGGGAGGCGCTGCAGCGGGCGCACGACGGTGAACGCGTCGAGGTGGCCTGCCGGGGTGGGGTGGGCCGCACCGGAACGGCCCTGGCCGCGCTGGCGATCCTCGACGGTCTTCCGGTCGAGCGTGCGGTGCCGTTTGTTCGGGCCGGCTACCACCCGAAGGCGGTGGAGACCCCCTGGCAGCGGCGCTGGCTGCGCCGCGTGTCCTGAGCCGCAACCTCCACACGCCCTGGTCGGTCGCGCGCACAGCCCGGAAAGCCCCGAACCCGCAGGCGTCACCCCCGGTCGACCGCTGCGGGCTCGGTGACGTACTCGCGGAGGTGGGTGGCCGTGAGGGTGTCGCCGTGGGCGACCAGGTCGGCGGGTGTGCCGGTGAAGACGATCTGGCCGCCGTCGTGACCGGCGCCCGGGCCGAGGTCGACGATCCAGTCGGCGTGCGCCATGACCGCCTGGTGGTGCTCGATGACGATCACCGTGTTGCCGGCGTCGACCATCCGGTCGAGCAGGGCCAGCAACTGGTCCACGTCGGCCAGGTGCAGGCCGGTGGTGGGCTCGTCCAGCACGTACGTGGTGGTCTTCTCCGCCAGGTGGATGGCGAGCTTGAGCCGTTGCCGCTCGCCGCCGGACAGGGTGGTCAACGGTTGGCCGAGGCTGAGGTAGCCCAGCCCGACGTCGACCAGCCGGCCGAGGATGAGGTGCGCCGGCCCACCCGGGAAGAACGCGTGCGCTTCGGTGACCGACATGGCCAGCACCTCGCTGATGTTCTTGCCGCGCAGCGTGTACGTGAGCACCTCGTCGGTGAAGCGTCGGCCCTCGCACCGTTCGCAGACGCTCGCCACGCCGGCCATCATCGCCAGGTCCGTGTAGATCAGGCCGATCCCCTTGCAGGCCGGGCAGGCACCCTCGGAGTTGGCGCTGAACAGGGCGGCCTTGACCCCGTTGGCCTTGGCGAACGCGGTGCGGATCGGATCGAGCAACCCGCTGTAGGTGGCCGGGTTGCTGCGCCGGGAGCCGCGGATTGGGGCCTGGTCCACGATCACGACGCCCTGACGGCCGCGCAGCGACCCGTGGATGAGCGAGCTCTTGCCGGAGCCGGCCACGCCGGTGACCACGGTGAGCACGCCGAGCGGGATGTCCACGTCCACGTCGCGCAGGTTGTGCAGGTCGGCCTGGCGGATGGAGAGTTGCCCGGTGGGTCGGCGTACGTCGGCGCGCAGGGTGACCCGGTGGTCCAGGTGCCGGCCGGTCAGGGTGTCGGAGCGGCGTAGCGCGGCGACATCGCCGGTGAAGCAGATCCGACCGCCGTCGGTGCCGGCCCCCGGGCCGAGGTCGACCACGTGGTCGGCGATCGCGATGGTCTCCGGTTTGTGCTCGACCACCAGCACCGTGTTGCCCTTGTCGCGCAACCGCAGCAGCAGGTCGTTCATCCGGGCGATGTCGTGCGGGTGCAGGCCGACGGTGGGCTCGTCGAAGACGTACGTGACGTCGGAGAGGCTGGAGCCGAGGTGCCGGACCATCTTCACCCGTTGGGCCTCGCCGCCGGAGAGGGTGGCCGACTCGCGGTCCAGGCTGAGGTAGCCCAGCCCGATCTCGACCAGGGACTCCAACAGGTCGCGGAGGTTGGCGACGAGCGGCGCTGCTCCCGGGTCGTCGACGCCCCGGACGAACGCGGCCAGGTCGCTGATCTGCATGGCCGAGCACTCGGCGATGTTCTGCCCGGCGATGCGCGACGACAGGGCCGCCGCGTTGAGTCGGGTGCCGCCGCAGTCACCGCAGCTGGTGAAGGTGACCGCCCGGTCGACGAAGGCGCGGATGTGCGGTTGCATCGACTCGCGGTCCTTGGTCAGGAGGAGCCGCTTGACCTTGACCACCAGACCCTCGTACGTCCAGTTGTTGCTGCCCACCTTGATCTTCGTGGCCGGCTTGTGCAGGAAGTCCTCCCACTGCTGTGGGGTGAAGTCCTGGAGTTTGACGTCCGGGTCGAACAGGCCGGAGCCGACGATGGTCTGCCAGTACCAGGAGTCGACAGCGAAACCGGGCGCGGTGATCGCGCCGTCGTTGAGGGAGCGCTCGACGTCGACCAACTCGTTGATGTCGAGGTCGGAGACCCGGCCCAGCCCTTCGCAGGTGGGGCACATGCCCTCGGGCAGGTTGAAGCTGAACGCCCCGGCGCCGCCGATGGACGGCTGGCCGAGCCGGCTGAACAGGATCCGCAGCATCGCGTACGCGTCGGTGGCGGTGCCGACGGTGGAGCGGGAGTTGACGCCCATCCGCTCCTGGTCGACGACGATGGCCGCGCTGAGGTTGCGCAGCGAGTCGACGTCCGGCCGGTTGAGGTTCGGCATGAACGACTGGAGGAAGGCGCTGTAGGTCTCGTTGATCATGCGCTGGGACTCGGCGGCGATGGTGCCGAAGACCAGCGACGACTTGCCGGAGCCGGAGACGCCGGTGAAGACCGTCAACCGGCGCTTGGGGATGTCGACCGAGACGCTGGCGAGGTTGTTCTCCCGCGCTCCGCGTACCTCGATCATGTCGTGGCTGTCGGCGGCGGACCATGCTGGCTGCGACATGCGAACCCTTCACGGAATCGTGGCGGGACTCCTGCCCCGCCGGTGCTGGCGGGTTCCATTGTCTCATTCATCCACATGTAGAGACTTTTGCCGACACTGCCGAGCAGGCCGCATCGAAATGTTTGGTAAAGTCTCAAATCACGTGGTAACCGGTACGGTTGCCGTCGTGAACTCCGAACCCGTCGCACGGCTGCGCGCCGTCGACCTCGCGGCCACCGTCGGGATCTCGGTGCAGCAGGTGCGCAACTACGTCGAGCAGGGGGTGTTGCCGCCGGCGGGCCGTACCGCCAGCGGGTACCGGATCTTCACGACGGAGCACGCGCGGGCGCTCACGGTGGCGCGCCGGCTGGCCGAGGGGCACGGCTGGATCCGTACCCGGGAGATCATGGCGGCGGTGCACTCCGGTGACCTGCCGGCGGCCCTGGCGGCGCTCGACGGTGGGCATGCCGAGCTGGACCGGGAACGCGCGGAGATCCGCCGGGTGCTCGGCGCCTTCGAGACCGTGCTGGCCGGCCCGTCGCAGGCCCGGCCCGCGCCGCGCCGCGACGCCCGCATCGGTGAGGTCGCCGCAGTGGTCGGGGTCCGGACCTCGCAGCTTCGGCTGTGGGAGGAGCGCGGGCTGCTGCGGCCGGGACGCGCCCCGGGCACCAACTACCGGGTGTACGACGAAGTGGAACTACGCGCCGCGCAGGTCATCGCGCTGCTACGCCGTGGTGCGTACCCGTTCGAGATCATCGAGGCGGTGCTGGGCGAACTGCGGACCACCGGCAGCCCGCAGCGGGTCCGTGCCGAGCTGGCCCGCCGTGAGCAGGAGCTGCACGCCCGGAGCCTGCGCAGGCTGCGGGGCAGTGCCGCGTTGCACGACTATCTGAGCGCTCGGGTTGACCCACATCCCATCCCGCGGAGCGAG
Organism: Micromonospora sp. NPDC002411; assembly: GCF_053592955.1. Classification (NCBI taxonomy): domain Bacteria; kingdom Bacillati; phylum Actinomycetota; class Actinomycetes; order Micromonosporales; family Micromonosporaceae; genus Micromonospora; species Micromonospora sp. NPDC002411. Next base: position 3,836 of record NZ_JBSFBM010000415.1, read on the forward strand.
CGTCGTGACTAGGGTCGGGCACATGAGAGCTGCGCTGCTGGCGGCCACGACGTCCGCCCTCCTGCTCGCTCCCGCGCCGGTCGCCGTGGCGGGAGCCTCCGCCGTGCCCACGGTCCGATGCCCCCGGGTGCCGGCACCGGCGATGTCCCGTCCACCCCGGCCGTCGCCCCCGCCCGCCGTGCCCGCGCAGCGGGTCGTCGGCGGGGCCGGGCTGGACACCGCCGGCCTGGTGGTGCCGACCGGCGCCCCTGCGCCACCGGGGGTCACCGCCACGTCGTGGCTGGTCGCCGACCTGGACAGCGGCCAGGTGCTCGGCGGTTGCGGCCCCCACGAGTACGGCACACCCGCCAGCGTGCAGAAGCTCCTGCTGGCGGCCACCATGCTGCCCCGGCTGGACCCGAACAAGACGGTCACCGTCACCGACGAGGACATGGACATCGAACCCGGATCCTCGGCCGTGGGCCTGGTCGCGGGAGGCCGGTACACCATCGAGACCATCTGGCTCGGGTTGCTGCTCAACTCGGGCAACGAGGCCGCCAACGCGCTGGCCCGACTCGGTGGCGGCACGGACAGCGCCGCCGGTGTACGCGCCATGAACGAGCACGCGCACCACCTCGGCGCGCTCCAGACGCACGCTGTCACCCCGTCCGGGCTGGACGGGGCGGGCCAGTTCACCAGCGCGTACGACCTGGCGTTGATCGCCCGGGCCTGCTTCGCCCAGCCGACCTTCCGCCGGTACGCGTTGACCGAGCAGACGTCGATTCCGGCCCAGCCGGCGCAACGCACCAAGGGTTTCGACATCCAGAACGAAAACCAGCTCATCTACCGGTACCCGGGTGCGCTCGGCGGTAAGACCGGCTTCACCGACCTGGCCCGGCACACCTACGTGGGGGCGGCGGAACGGGGAGGACGGCGGCTGGTGGTGACCCTGCTCGGCGCGGAGTCGGCGCCGAAGCGTGGCTGGGAGCAGGGTGCCGCGCTGCTCGACTGGGGGTTCACAGTGCCCCGGGACGCCTCGGTCGGCCGGCTGGTCGAGCCGGGCGAGCTGACCGCGACGCCGTCGGCGGCACCGTCCGCGCTGGCGGCGCCCGGTGCGCCCCGGCCGGCGGCGGCCAGCGGGCCGGGACACAGCGGATCGGGATGGCTCTGGTCGGTGACCGCTGCCAGCGGGGCGGGCCTGCTGGCATTGATGGGCGGGCTGCTGTGGCGGCGACGCCGCCGGCTGCCTTGACGAATCGACATCGGGCGCTGCCCTCCATAGACTCCGGTCTTTGTGGCACCACGAGTCCAGGAGGATCCCTGTGTCGAGTGAACTCCCACCGCGCCCCCGCGTGGCGGCACCCCGCCGCGCCCTGACCCGCCTCGCGGGGGTGACCGTGCTCGCCGGGGCGCTGGTCGTCGGGGCGTCGGCCGCCGCCGGC
>NZ_JBSFBM010000416.1:0-5193 GCF_053592955.1 Micromonospora sp. NPDC002411
ACCCCGCTGGCCCTCGCCGCCGCCTGGCAACCCCGGCTACGGCTCGGCACCGCGATCACGCCGGTCTTCACCCGGGGCCCCGGGCTGCCCACGCTGCTGGCCGCCCTCGCGCAGGTCTTCGTGCGCGGTGTCGCTGTCGACTGGACGCCCTGCCTGACCGGCGGGCGTCTCGTCGACCTGCCCACCTACGCCTTCCAACGGCAGCGCTTCTGGCTGGAGGACGACACCGCTGCCCCCGACACCCCGTTCTGGCAGGCCGTCGACCGCGGCGACCTCGCCGACCTGCTCGGCGTCGCCGCCGACCGCCCCCTCGACGAGGTTCTCCCCGCGCTGCGCGCCTGGCGACGCCAGGGCACCGACCCCGGCCTGCGCTACCGCGTCGACTGGCCGGTCCGGGACGTCACCACCGCCCCCCGCCCCGGCCGCTGGCTGATCGTCGTCCCCGACCTCGACCTCCCGATGACCGCAGGCCTCCTGGCCGCCGGCGGTCCGGACGTGATCGCGGTGCCGGCCGGCGCACTGCCCACCATCGACCCGGGCCAGATCGGCGGCGTGCTGTCCCTGCTCGCCCTGGACGAGCGCCCCGACCCGGACCACCCACACCTGTCCCGTGGCCTGACCGGCACCTCGGCGTTGCTCCGCGACCTTCCGCCGGGCACCCCGCTCTGGGCCGTCACCACCGGCGCGGTACGCGTCGGCGACGAACCCCGGATCAGCCCGCACCAGGCCACCGTGTGGGGGTACGGCCGGGTCGCCGCCCTCGAACTCCCCGACACCTGGGCCGGCCTCGCCGACCTGCCGGAGAACCCCGACGCGCACAGCCTCGCCCGGCTCTGGGCGGTGGTACGCAGCACCACCACCGAGGATCAGGTCGCCATCCGGGACACCGGCGTCCACGTCCGACGTGTCGTACCGGCAGCCCCGCCCACCACCCCGACCACTTGGTCGCCCCGCGGCAGCATCCTGATCACCGGCGGCACCGGCGCGCTCGGCGCGCACGTGGCCCGCTGGCTCGCTGGCGCGGGCACCCCCCACCTGGTGCTGACCAGCCGGGCCGGCGCCGACGCCCCCGGCGCGGACCAGCTGCACAGCGAACTGACCGCGCTCGGCGCCCGCGTCACCATCGCCGCCTGCGACGTCGCCGACGCCGACGCCCTCGCCGACCTGCTCGACACCATCGGGGACCTGACCGCCGTCTTCCACACCGCCGGCGCCCTGCGATTCGCCGCAACACTCGACGACGATCCGGCCGGGCTCGCCGAGGTCGCTGCCGCCAAGGTCGCCGGCGCCGCCCACCTGGACCGGCTCCTCGCCGAGACCCCGCTCGACGCATTCGTGTTGTTCAGCTCGATCGCCGCGCTCTGGGGCAGCGGCGAGCAGAGCGGGTACGCCGCGGCGAACGCCTACCTGGACGCCCTCGCCGACGACCGGCGAACCCGGGGCCTGACCGCCACCTCGGTCGCCTGGGGTCCGTGGGGCGACGGCGGGATGGTCGACGCCGGCACCGAAACCCTGCTGTTCCGGCGCGGACTGCCGGTCCTCGACCCGCAGACCGCTGTCGCCGCGCTGCGTCAGGCCGTGGACGGCGACGAGACCTACGTGGCGGTCGCCGACGTCGACTGGTCCCGTTTCGCCCCCATCTTCAGCGCCGCCCGACCCCGGCCGTTGATCGACGACCTGCCGCAGGTGCGGGCGCTGGTCGGTCAGACCGTCGAGCAGACCGCCACGCCGCTGGCCGAGACGCTGGCCGCGCTGGCCCCGGCCGAGCAGGAACACCACCTGCTCACCCTCGTCCGTGGCGTCACCGCCGCCGTCCTCGGTCACGCCGGGCCGGACGCGGTCGGCGCGGAGCAGGCGTTCCGCGAGATGGGTGTCGACTCGCTCACCGGCGTGGACCTGCGGGACCGGCTGCGCCGCGACGTCGGCTTCGCGCCGCCCGCCACCCTCGTCTTCGACCACCCGAACCCGCTCGCGGTGGCCCGCTACCTACGCGACCGGCTGCTCGACCAGCCCGCCACCGCAGCACCGGTCCCGGCGTCGACAGTGGCACCCGACGACGACCCGATCGTCGTGGTCGGCATGTCCTGCCGATTCCCGGGCGGCGTGCAGGGACCCGACGACCTGTGGCGGCTGGTCGCCGACGAGGCCGACGTCATCTCCGGCTTCCCCGCCGACCGTGGCTGGGCACTCGACGCGCTCTACCACCCGGACCCGGACCACCAGGGCACCGCGTACACCCGCTCCGGCGGCTTCCTGCACGACGCGGCGGACTTCGACGCCGACCTGTTCGGGGTGAACGGCCGCGAGGCCCTGGCGATGGACCCGCAGCAGCGGCTCCTGCTGGAGACCGCCTGGCAGGCCCTCGAAGACGCGGGCCTGCCGCCACGGGCCCAGCGCGGCCGGCGGACCGGCGTCTTCGTCGGCGGCGCCCACCTCGGGTACGGGGAGGGCGCACCGCCACCACCCGGGGTCGAGGGGTACCGCCTGACCGGCAACGCGACAAGCGTGATGTCCGGCCGGGTCGCCTACACCTTCGGCTTCGAGGGGCCGGCCGTCACCATCGACTCGGCGTGTTCGTCGTCGCTCGTCGCCCTGCACTGGGCGGCCCGCGCGCTGCGGCAGGGGGAGTGCACGCTAGCCCTGGCCGGCGGCGTCGCGGTCATGTCGAGCCCGGCGGTCTTCGTCGAGTTCAGCCGGCAGGGTGGACTCGCGCCGGACGGCAGGTGCAAGGCCTTCGCCGCCGGTGCCGACGGCACCGGTTGGGCCGAGGGCGTCGGGTTCGTGGTCCTGGAACGGATGTCGGACGCCCTGGCCAACGGGCACACAGTGCTCGCCGTGATCCGGGGCAGCGCGGTCAACCAGGACGGCGCGTCCAACGGACTGACCGCCCCGAACGGGCCCGCGCAGCAGCGGGTGATCGTCGAGGCGCTGGCCGACGCCGGCCTGTCCACGGCGGACGTCGACGTGGTCGAGGCGCACGGCACCGGCACCACACTCGGCGACCCGATCGAGGCGCAGGCGCTGCTCGCCACGTACGGGCGGGGTCGACCGGCCGAGCAACCACTGCTGCTGGGCTCGCTCAAGTCGAACATCGGGCACGCCCAGGCCGCCGCCGGCATCGGCGGGATCATCAAGATGATCCAGGCGATGCGGCACGGCCTCGCGCCCCGGACCCTGCACGTGGACGAGCCGACACCGCACGTGGACTGGTCGGCCGGCGCGGTGCGGCTGCTGACCTCGGCGCAGCCGTGGCCGGAGACCGGTCGGGCGCGCCGCGCGGCGGTCTCGGCGTTCGGGGTGAGCGGCACCAACGCCCACGTCATCCTCGAACAACCTGCGCCCGTCGCGCAGCCCGACGTGACCGCCCCGGGCCCGGTCCCGTCGACGCGACAGCTTCCGTACGTTCTGTCCGGACGCTCCGACCGGGCGCTGCGGGCCCAGGCCGAACGGCTCCTCGCCGCCGGTGTGGACCGGCACGTCGAGGCCGGAACCGGCGTGACCCTCGCCCGCTCCCTGGCCACCACCCGCTCCGCCCTGGAGCACCGGACGGTCGTCCTGGCCGCCGACGCCGACGCCCTGCGGTCCGGCCTGCACGCCGTCGCGGCCGGTGAGCCCGGCCCGTCGGTCATCGGCGGAACCGCCACCGCCACCGGCAAGCTCGCCTTCCTCTTCACCGGCCAGGGCAGCCAACGCCCGGGTGCCGGCCGAGACCTGTACGCCACCGAACCGGTCTTCGCCGCAGCGCTCGACGAGATCCGGGCCGCGTTCGCCCCGCACCTCGACCGCCCGCTGCTCGACGTCATGTTCGCCGAGCCGGGCACCGGTGACGCGGCCCTGCTGGACCGCACCGAGTTCACCCAGCCGGCGCTCTTCGCCCTCGAAGTGGCCCTGTACCGCCTCCTCGAAGCGCGCGGCGTGACAGCCGACTACCTGCTCGGCCACTCCATCGGTGAGCTCGCCGCCGCGCACGTCGCAGGCGTCCTGTCCCTGCCCGACGCCGCACGGCTGGTCGCCGCGCGGGGCCGGCTGATGCAGGCGCTCCCCTCCGGCGGTGCGATGGTGGCGATGCAGGGCACCGAGGCGGAGATCCGGCCACTGCTGACCGGCGACGTGTCGATCGCCGCGGTCAACGGCCCCGACTCGGTGGTCGTCGCCGGCGACGCGGACACCGTCGACCTGCTCGTCGAGCGGTGGCGCGCGGACGGGCGACGGGCCAAGCGGCTCAACGTCAGCCACGCCTTCCACTCCGCGCACATGGACCCGATGCTCGCCGAGTTCGGCCGGATCGCCGCCGAACTCACGTACGCGCCGCCGACGATCCCGCTGATCTCCGACCTCGCTGACCTTCGCCGACGCGCTCGACGCCGAGGAGGAGCGGCTCGCTCGGGCTACGCGCGGCGGCCCGGACACCCACGCCGCGCACCGGGCGTTACGTAACTACTCGTACGCTGCCCGAGGCCGCTACGCCGAGCAGGTGCAGCGGTGGTTCGCGCACGTCCCACGGGAACGGATCCACGTCGCCCGGACCGAGGACCTGCACGCCGACCCGGCGGGCACCTACCGCGCGATCCTGGACTTCCTCGACCTGCCGGCCTTCACACCCGAGGCGTTCACCCGGCACACCCGCCGCGTCGACGAGGGCGCCTCGCAGCTCACCCCGCAGCTGCGGGATCGGCTGACCGCGTACTTCGCGCCGCACAACGCCCGCCTGGCCGCCCTGCTCGACTGGCCCGACCCCTGGCCCGCCGAGTCGGATTAACGAACGTCGGCGAGGATCCGGTCGACCGGCTGGTCGGCGCGTAGCAGCACGGGCACGTCGGTCACTGTGGTGCCACCGCCGGTCGCCCGCAGCGGTGCACCCACCGCACCGGTCTGCCTACCGGGTGCCGCCGGCACGGTCACCGGAACGTTCGACGCCGACCAGAGCACCAGCGTGCTCGACCCACCGCGGACGAAGGCGACCCCGTGCAGCTTGTCGGCCGCCGAGGCCGGCAGCGGGGTGACGGTGGCGCCCCGGGCCGCGTCGGCCAGGCTCGCCAACATCCGGCCGGCTTCGCGTTCGGTGCCGTCCGGGTCGAGCAGGCCGTAGCGGACCTCGCTGCCGGCCGCGTTGTTCGGGTTGTACGCCAACGGCAACCAACTGATCTCGCCGATCCCACCGGCGGCCAGCAGGGTGACCGTCTTGACCATCTC
>NZ_JBSFBM010000417.1:0-5177 GCF_053592955.1 Micromonospora sp. NPDC002411
GGCGCGCGACCTGGGCGTTCAATAGAACCACCCCACGCAGACGGGCGGGTGCCGACCGGCACCCGCCCTTCGTCACGTCGTCAGGCGACCGGCGCGAAGCCGGGCAGCCAGCGTTCCAGGATGCTGCGGTACGGGGCCCTCGCCTCCAACTGGCACAGCACACCGATCGATCCGAGCGTCACCCGGTGGATCAGTAGGTATGACGGCGGCAGGTTGAGCTGCCTGCTCAGCTGGTACGTGGGGGAGCGAGGGCTGGCCAGCCGGCCTGCTTCGGCCCGCAGCCACGCCCGGGTGAACCGGAACCCGTCCGCCGCGATGGGCTCCAGCATCGGACGGATGAAGTCGAGCACGCCCTCGGCGTCGATCTCCTCGGCGGAGCCGATGAAGCCCTCCGAACGAAGCCCCGCAACCACCTCGTCGGCGTCTCCGCGCAGGGCGGTCGCGGCGATGCGGCCGATCGGCTCCGGCGTGCCCTCCGGCATGCGGGCCACCGCACCGAAGTCGATCACCCCGAGTCGGCCGTCGGGCAGCAGCCGGAAGTTGCCCGGGTGCGGGTCGGCGTGCAGGAGCCCGGCACGCTGCGGCGCGGAGAGATGCAGGGTGGCCATCAACCGGCCCGCCTCGTCCCGCTCCTCCTCGGTGCCCTCACGGATGATGTCGGCCAGCGGGGTGCCCGTCACCCACTCGGTGACCAGCACCCGGGGTGCCGCGTTGACCACCTTCGGGATGTAGATCTCCGGGTCGTCGGCGTACGCGGCCGCGAAGGCGCGCTGCGACTCGGCCTCCAGCTCGTAGTCCAGTTCCTCGGTGATCCGCTCGCGCAGCTCCACCAGGAGCGGCTTGACGTCCAGGCCGGGTTGGATGGCCCGGAACATCCCGCCCAGGCGGGAGAGCTGCTTGAGGTCGCTGAGCAACGCCTCGCCGGCACCCGGATATTGGATCTTGACGGCGACGTCGCGGCTGTTCGGCACCCCCGACTCGTCGAACCCCGGCTCCCGCCACCGCGCCCGGTGCACCTGGCCGATGCTGGCGGCGGCGGCCGGGGTGTCGTTGAACTCGACGAACAGGTCCCGCCAGTCGGGGCCGAGCTGCTCGGCGAGCACCTTGTGCACGCTGGCCGCCGGCAGCGGTGGCGCTGCCTCCTGGAGCTTCGTGAGTGCCTGGCGGTAGGGCGCGGCGATCTCCTCCGGCAGCGCCGCCTCGAAGACCGACAGCGCCTGGCCGAACTTCATCGCCCCGCCCTTGAGCTGGCCCAACACGCTGAACAGCTGCTCGGCGGTGCGCTGCTGGATCTCCGCGGAGATCACGTCGGAGGCGAGCCCGGTGACGCGCTTTCCCATGCCGAGGACCGTCCGGCCGGCGAAGCCGAGCGGTAGGGCGGCGAGCTTGGCGGTGCGGGACACGGCGCGGCGCGGGATGTCGGTCACACGGTCATTGTTACCGACTGGAGGGCTCCGCTGCTGGTCTGCGGCCGGGCTGGTGCGGACACCCGGCCCCGCGAGCACCCACACGCCGGATGTGGCGGCCACCCTCGACGGCGGAAACCACCCGCACCGGTGATCTCCATGGCGGCACCCAGCGTCTCGGGCTGACCGCCGTCGAGCTGCGTCAGCGCCTCGGCCAGCGCGTACCCGATGGCGGCGAACAACGTGCTGGTCGCGCCGGCGGCGACCGGATCGGTGCCGGCGAGCTGAGCGGCGAGCCGCGGCCAGTCCGGGTCGCGGTCGGCCCGGTGCAGCTCCACGCAGTGCAGGCAGGGCCCGGCAGGTGGGCGGACCAGCGGCCCGATGACCGGTACGCCCTCGCGAAGGGTGACCAGCAGATGTGCCTGCCGCCGCTGGGCGTGGCCGGCGGCGAGCAGCGCGGGTGGCCGGTCCGTGCCGAGTTGGATCACCAGGTCCACCCGGCCGCCCCGGACCGGACGGGTGCCGGTGCCCGGCGCGACGCGGTCGACAGCGGCGCGCACCGCCGGTGCCAGCGGGTGGCCCAGCTCGACGGTAGGGATGCCGGTGCCGACCAGGTCGACGGGGCGTACCGGGCCGGTGAGCTGAGGGATCACCTGTCCGACGCCGGCCTGGGCCAGCGCCACCGCCAACGGCGCACCGAGCGCCCCGGCACCGGTGAGCGCCACCCGGGCGGTCCGCCGCCGACGCAAAACCTGTGCGGGGGTGCAGGGCAGCCGAGCAGCGGTCAGGGCCAGGGCGCCGGCCTCCGCCGTCAGCCGGGCACGAACCGGGCCGGCGAGGTCACGGGGGAGCAGGCTGTGCGCGGGCACCAGCAGGCCGGCCGTACGCAGGGCGTCGAGCAGCGTACGCGCCTCGTGGGCGGTGACCTGGACGGTGGCCGCCTGCGCCAGCACGGTGCGCTCGCTGCGGGTGCCGTCGATCAGGTCGAGCAGGTGGGCGGCTCGGGGGTTGGCCAGCTCGAGCAGCACGGCAAGCCCCGGCCCGACGCCGAGCTGGAGGGTGTGCCGGTCCCGCCAGAGTCGGTTGAGGCCGGGCAGCAGTGTGGGGCGGGGCAGTGGGGTGCGGCTCATGGTCGCTGATCGTGACCGCATCTTCGCGTTCGGTCGATCGTTGTCCACAGGTGCCCGGCCCTCTGTCCAGGGTTATCCACAGGCTCCGCCGGGTTTTCCACAGCCCGCCGGGACGGCTGTCAGTCACCCGACACACGAATGTGGGCACCCCCGGACGGCAACGGGGGCGGGGCGGCCGTCAGCCACCCCGCCCCCGTCAGCCGTGCGGGTCAGACCTTGGCCTTACCCAGGATGCGGTTCACTGTTGTCCCGCACACCGGACACTTGCCCTTGGCCATGTTCATTCCGGTCTTCGAGACCTCGACGTGCCCCTCGAAGTCCCGCTTCTCCTTGCACTTCACGCAGTAACCGTTGTAGGTCGTCTGGGCCTGGTCGGCCACGGTGCCCTCCTCGTCTCGTCCGCCGGTCGATGCCGTCCCGGCGGGGGTGCCCGGCGGCGGGCCACACGGGGCGCCGGCGCTGGGTCTCACTCCGCGGCCACCTTCGTGACCGCTGGTTCGCGGACCCTACCCAGGTCTGGGCAGTTCCATGTCAGCTGTGCATCGACACTGTGAGCAAGTCGACGTCGAGAGTGTGCATGGCGAAATAGGTCGGATAAGTCAGTTTGGCGGGGACACGCCGACCAAACCCTCACAGCCACCCGTGCGGGTGCCCCCCAAGGCCGAATCGAGGACGGTGATCACCTACGGTGAGAAGGCGTCGCGTACGGCCGCCATCGGCGTTCACGAAGGGTGACGAGATGGCTCGATGACGTCGCTGTCAAGAAATTTTCCGGACTCCTGGCGACCAATCACCACTTTCTGGGCGCGTGTCGCGCGGTTGACTCTTGCGGACCCCTGGTCAGTACGCATTAGCTTTCCTTCGTGACACGTAGCCGAGGCTGCGCGGGCCAGTGATGGCGGGGACGCGCAAGCCGGTCGTCGAAGTGCGGCGCAGCCAGCGCCGACGACGCACGGTGTCCGCGTACCGTGACGGTGAGCGCGTGGTCGTCCTCATCCCGGACCAGTTCTCCCGCGCCGAGGAGAGCGAGTGGGTCGACCGGATGCTCGCCCGGCTCGCCGCCCGGGAGGGGCGCCTGGCCCGCTCGGACGCCGAGCTGCTGGCGCGGGCCACCCGGCTCATCGACCTCCACCTCGCCGAGTACGCCTCGAAGGCAGTGCCGGCCAGCGTCCGCTGGGTCACCAACCAGAACGGTCGGTGGGGGTCCTGCACGCCCGCCGACCGCAGCATCCGGATTTCGCACCGTGTCCAGGAGATGCCCGACTGGGTGATCGACTACGTGCTGCTGCACGAGTTGACGCACCTCATCGTGCCCAGCCACAACGCCCGCTTCTGGGCGCTGGTCGGCCGCTACCCCAGGGCGGAGCGCGCGCGGGGCTACCTCGAAGGTGTGGCCGCCGCCTCCTGCGCTCCCGTCTCCACCTGACCCGTCCCGCAGGCCCCGTCCCCGTGCGGCCCGCTGACGCCTGATCCCTTTTGATCGACTCCAGATCGCCGACATGGGGGCATCCGGCGTCGCGGACACCCCCAGGTCGCCAATCTGGAGCGGGTCGGCGGGCTCGGGTTGCGGTCGGAGTACGCGCTAGGGTCGGCAGGTGGCACGACGGGTGGTAGTGGCGTTGCTCGGGCCGGTCCAGTGGTCGCCGCCGGGCGTCGACTTGGCGGAGTGGCGGGCGGCTCTCGCGGAAGACGTCATCGACCTGCTCGCCACGCTCAACGAGGTGGAGATCGCGGTCGCGGTCACCCCGGCCGACCGGGCCCTGGCCGACGCGTTGGTCTGGCCCGGGACGACCGTGTACGAGGTGGCCGAGCCGACGCCGAACGCGGTGTTCGCCGCGCTGGAGGGCTACGACCAGGCGGCGGTGCTGGTCGGCGACGTGCCGGACCTGCCCGCACTGACCGTCGGCAAGCTGCTGCGGCCGCTCACCACCCGACCCGTGGCGGTGGCCCCGGTCGACGGCGGTGGCCCGGGTCTGCTCGGTGTGGCAGTGCGGCTGCCCGTGCCGGGCTGGGTGCCCACGCTGGACCTGGACACGGCGACGCCGGCGGACGTGCGGTCCGGTGCCCCCCGACCTGGGGACGTCGCGGTCACCGCCGGTTGGCGACGGCTGCGCGGCCCGGCCGACCTGGCCACGCTGGACCCGGCCTTCGAAGGGTGGGAGGCGACCCGCGCCCTGCTCTCCGGCTCAGGCCGCCCCGCCTGACACTCACCAGCCAGCCAACCCTCGGCAAGCCTGGACGAGCGGGTCCTCACCCACGACGAGGCTGGCCCGCCACGTCGACCTGCTGGTGAGCGGCATACCTCAGAGGCATCTCGAAGGCGACGTGCGACCCGGGCGCCCGCCAGAACGCGCGGACGCCCGGGTCGACGCTCAGGCGTCAGGGCTCAGGCTCACGCCTTGGTGTCGCCGTCGCTGTCGCCGTCGGTCTCGTCGGGCTTGCCGGGGGCCTTCTCCTCGACCCCACCGGGTGCGGTGAAGTCGAAGCTGTCCAGCTCGCTCAGATCCATGTCGTTCATGGCGAAGGCGACCGGGTCGGCGAAGTCGTCGTCCGAGGGGAGCAGGTCCGGGTGCCCCCAGACGGCGTCGCGACCCTCGATGCCGCGGTGCTGGGTGAGCGCGGCCCACAGCGCGGCGGCCTC
>NZ_JBSFBM010000418.1:0-5152 GCF_053592955.1 Micromonospora sp. NPDC002411
GGGTCACCACCACCGTCGCGGGTCGCGGCGGAGCGGTGATGCACCACCACTTCACCTTCCGCCCCTCCGACACCGGGGCCCGGGTGGCGGCGGCAACCGGCCGGGTGGCGCCAAGCGGCGCTGACCTGACCGAAACACCCGAACGGGAACACCCGAACGGCGTCCGGCATGCTGTTGCCGGACGCCGTTCGTCGTCGAAGGGAAACGAGACAGCCGTGACGGAGACCCACAGCACCGAGGCGCGCGGGGACAGCGGTCCGGAGACCGCCCGACTGGTCGCCAGCCGGGTGCTGGACGTGCCCGACTTCCCGAAGCCCGGCGTCCTGTTCAAGGACCTGATGCCGCTGTTCGCCGACGGGAAGGTCTTCCGCGAGGTGGTCGACGGGATCGTCGCGTACCACGGGCGGGACGCCTTCGACGTGGTGGTCGGCATCGAGGCGCGCGGCTTCGTCGTCGCCGCGGCCGTCGCGTACGCCGCCGGGGTGGGAGTGGTGCCGGTGCGGAAGGCGGGCAAGCTGCCCCGCCCGGCGCACTCGGTCTCCTACGCCCTGGAGTACGGCGAGGCCACCCTGGAGGTGCACGAGGATGCCTTCACGGCCGGGCACCGGGTGCTAGTGGTGGACGACGTGCTGGCCACCGGCGGCACCGCCGAGGCGACACTGGATCTGGTCGAGCGGGCCGGCGGGACCGTCACCGGCTTCACAGTGCTGCTGGAGCTCGGGTTTCTGGGTGGGCGGGAACGGTTGGCGCAGCGTCCCGTTCACGCCCTGCTGACCGTTTGAGCCGGTCGACGCGCCGGCGACCGTTTGGTGCCGGATCCGTCGAGGTGAAGGCGGTGCCGACCGTCCGGCGGAGCGGCAGGGGGCCGTCCGTGCGGGTAGCATTGCCCTTTGCCGAAGCCGGCGGCACACGTCCGGCGAGGCGAGACCAGGCCGACCGATGTTCGGTCGGTGTGTTTCCGGCGAGCGGTGAGGAGGCCGGTGTCCCACGATGTCGTCCCTCCGGCGGAGGGCACGGTGCACCCGACAGGCGACGCTGACGGCTCGGTGACCGACCGGACAGGCGACGTGCCGGCCCGGGTGACGGGCACCGGCAACGGCTCCACCAGGGCTGCGAGCGAGAGCACGGCTTCCCCGATCAGCGCCCCGCCGAGTGCCGAGGCGTCGCCCGGCGCCGACGGGGTGGTGGTGCCGTTCCCGACGGACGCGGGCATCGACCCGTCGCCCAGCGGGGGCTTCGGGCTGTCCAACGCGCCCACCGGCCGGCGGGTCCGGGCCCGGTTGGCCCGGTTCAACGCGCCCTGGCAGACCTCGCAGGTCAGCGAGGTGCTGGAGCCGCTCATCGCGAGCCACCGGGACAATCACCCCAAGGCCGACGCCCGGCTGCTCCAGCGCGCCTTCGACACGGCGGCGCGGTGGCACTCCGGGCAGTACCGCAAGTCCGGTGACCCGTACATCACCCACCCGCTCGCCGTGGCGACGATCCTCGGCAACCTGGGGATGGACACCACCACGTTGGTGGCCGCGCTGTTGCACGACACCATCGAGGACACCGAATACACGCTCGACCAGATGCGCGCCGACTTCGGCGGCGAGGTCGCTCTGCTGGTCGACGGCGTCACGAAGCTCGACAAGGTCAAGCTGGGTGACGCGGCGAAGGCCGAGACGATCCGCAAGATGGTCGTGGCGATGGCCAAGGACCCGCGGGTGCTGGTGATCAAGCTGGCCGACCGGTTGCACAACATGCGCACCCTGACCTTCCTGCCCCGCCCCAAGCAGGAGCAGAAGGCCAAGGAGACGCTGGAGATCCTGGCGCCGCTGGCGCACCGGCTCGGTATGAACACGATCAAGTGGGAGCTGGAGGATCTGTCCTTCGGCACGTTGTTCCCGAAGCGCTACGAGGAGATCAACCGGCTGATCGGGGAGCACCAGCCGCAGCGTGAGGCGCTGCTGCGGCAGGTGACGCAGAAGGTGCAGACCGACCTGAAGGCCGCCAAGATCAAGGCGGAGACGACCGGGCGGCCGAAGCACCTCTACTCGATCTACCAGAAGATGATCGTGCGGGGTCGGGACTTCAACGACATCTACGACCTGGTGGGCGTTCGGATCCTGGTCGACACGGTGCGGGACTGCTACGCGGCGCTGGGGGTCATCCACGCCAATTGGCAGCCGGTGCCGGGGCGCTTCAAGGACTACATCGCGATGCCCAAGTTCAACATGTACCAGTCGTTGCACACGACTGTCATCGGGCCCACCGGCAAGCCGGTGGAGATGCAGATCCGCACGTACGCGATGCACCGCACCGCGGAGTTCGGCATCGCCGCGCACTGGAAGTACAAGGAGCACAAGGGCACCCAGATCGTCGGCCCGCCGGCGCACATCGACGAGATGACCTGGCTGCGGCAGTTGCTCGACTGGCAGCGTGAGGCGGCCGACCCGAGCGAGTTCCTGGACGCGCTGCGCTTCGACCTGTCCAGCCAGGAGGTGTACGTCTTCACCCCCAAGGGTGACGTCATCCCGCTGCCGACCGGCTCGACGCCCGTGGACTTCGCGTACGCGGTGCACACCGAGGTGGGGCACAAGTGCATCGGCGCGCGGGTCAACGGCAAGCTGGTGCCGCTGGAATCGACGCTGTCCAACGGCGACGTGATCGAGATCTTCACGTCGAAGTCCGAGACCGCCGGCCCGACGCAGGACTGGCTGGGCTTCGTCAAGAGCCCTCGCGCGCGCACGAAGATCCGCCAGTACTTCAACAAGGAGCGGCGCGAGGAGGCGATCGAGGCCGGCAAGGACGCGATCGTCAAGGCGATGCGCAAGCAGGGCATGCCCCTGCAGCGGATGCTCACCTCCGACGCGCTCATGTCGATCGCACGGGACCTGCACCTGGCCGACGTGGCGTCGCTCTACGCGGCGGTCGGCGACAGCCAGGTCTCCGCGCAGTCGGTGGTGCAGAAGCTGATGGCCGCGTACGGCGGCGAGGAGGGCGCGGCGGAGGACATCGCCGAGACCGCCGTCGCCACCCGGCCACCGCGCAGCCGGCAGAGCAGCAGCGACCCCGGTGTGGTGGTCCGGGGCGTCAGCGACGTCTGGATCAAGCTGGCCCGCTGCTGCACACCGGTCCCACCGGACTCGGTGTTCGGCTTCGTCACCCGCTCCGGCGGGGTGAGCGTGCACCGCGACGACTGCGCCAACGCCGAGGACCTGCGGGCGCAGAGCGAGCGGGTGGTCGAGGTGAGTTGGAAGCTCACCTCCGCCTCGACGTTCCTGGTCGCCATCCAGGTCGAGGCACTGGACCGGCACAAGCTGCTGGCCGACGTCACCCGGGTGCTCTCCGACGAGCGGGTCAACATCCTCTCCGCCACCGTCACCACGACCCGCGACCGGGTGGCGGTGAGCCGGTTCAGCTTCGAGATGGCCGACCCGAAGCACCTGGGCCACCTGCTGGCCACGGTCCGCAAGGTCGACGGCGTCTTCGACGCGTACCGGGTGACCTCCGGCGCCTGACGTGTAAACGGAAGCGCCCGCCAGCTCAGCCGGCGGGCGCTTCGTCGTTGCTCGGGTGTCAGCCCTGCGGGTTGCTCATGGCGAGGTCCTTGATGACGACCTCCTTCTTCGGGTGGCCACCACCGGCCTGCTGGGCGAACGCCCCGTCGTCACCGGCCTTGGCCACGTCCTTGACGATGTCCAGACCACCGGTGATGGTGCCGAGCACCGTGTACGCCGGGTCCAGCGGCGAGTCGCCGTAGACGATGAAGAACTGGCTGCCGGTGCTGCCCGGCTGGCCGGAGTTGGCCATCGCGATGACACCCTCCGGGTACGGCGGGCGCTTGTCGGTGGGGAGGTTCTCCTCCTGCATGCGGTAGCTCGGGCCGCCCTGGCCGTCGGTGTCCCGCCAGCCGTTGCCGGTGGCGCTGGGGTCACCGCACTGCAACACCTTGATGCCCTCGGTCACCAGGCGGTGGCACTTGGTGTTGTCGAAGAAGTTCTTCTCCGCGAGGTAGGTGAAGCTGCCGGCGGTGCACGGCACCAGCGAACGGTCGACCTTGGCGGTGATCGGGCCGAGGTTGGTGTCGATCGTCATGGTCTGCACGCCGGTGCCGGACTGCTCGTTGCTCGGCAGCCCGACGTCCTTGATCTGCGGGGGCCGCTGATCGGTGGGCAGCGCGTTGAACGCGCACTCGGACGCCCCGGGCGCCGCCGCGGTGGTGTCGGGCTTGTCGTCGTCGCCGCCCAGGCTCACCGCCAACCAGACGGTGCCGGCGACCACGAGCACCAGCGCGACACCCGCGCTGACGATCGCCTGCGTCTGCCGGCGCTTGCGGGCCTTGGCCGAGCGCTCGGCCATCTCCTTCTCGAGCCGGGCGCGTGCCGCCGCGCGCTGCCGCTCTCTGGTGGACGTCACGCCTGGATCCTCCTGGCTGTCTGCTGCTGAGTGCCGACTGGGTGGGTGGTGGCGGCCGGTCAGCCGGCGCTCGGGCTGCTGACCGGAGCGCCGGTGGCCGACGGCGCCGCACCGGTGACCGGCTCACCGACCGTGAGGCTCTGGATCGTCACGTCGGTGGTGGGCTTGACCTTGGCTCCGGTCCCATTGTCCACGGTCGGGAGGGCGCCGATCTTCTCCACCACGTCGAGCCCGCCGGTCACCCGGCCGATCACCGGGAACTTCGGGTCGGTGGTGGTGAAGTCCTTGAAGAAGAGCAGGAACTGGCTGCCGTTGCTGCCCGGCGGGTTGGAGATCATCGCCACGGTGCCCTTGGGGTACGTCGGCGGTTGGCCGGGGGCCGGGCTGGCCGACGGGGACGCCGACGGCACGGTCGGCAGTTCCTCGTCGTAGAACGAGTAGGTAGGCCCACCGAGGCCGGTGCCGCTGGGGTCGCCGCAGCGCAGCGCGCCGTCCGCGGTGATCTCGTGGCACTTCGTGTTGTCGTAGAACGACCGGCTCGCCAGATGGGCGATGCTCGCCGCCGCGCACGGGGAGTTGGTCAGGTTCAGCTCGGCGGTGATCGGCGCGCCCTGGTTGGTGGTCACCGTCATCGTGCGGGTGCCGTCGGTGGGCAGGCCAACGTCATCTGGGACGTGGTCCGCTTCCCCCTCAGCCTCGGGCTGACCGTCCTCGCCGTGGCCGTGCTGTTCCGGCACGCCCCGCGTCGCAA
>NZ_JBSFBM010000419.1:0-5126 GCF_053592955.1 Micromonospora sp. NPDC002411
TGATCTACGGCGAACTTGCCCCACACTATACAAAGGACATTATCCGTTGGAGCGACCCGGAGCGCCTGCAAGTCGCCTTGGAGGAACGTATCGGGCAGATCCTAAGTGAGCCAGGTCTTGTCGACAACCGGCTCGACGCCCAGGGCTATTTCCAGTCGGCCGCCAAGCTGAACCAACTCGTGTTCCTCAGCTACGCGAAAGAAGATCACGAGTACGCCGACCGAATCGGCGCCGAGCTCAGTAGCGCCTTCCAAGAGGTCTTCGACTACAGGAAGCCAGCCGCAATACCACACGGCGCACGGTGGCTCGACCACATGTTGGCCAGCTTGGCGACGGCCGCGATCGGAGTGCCCCTACTGTCGCCGAACTATGTCGCGAGCTCCTACTGCATGGAAGAAGGGCGACGGATGATGGATGCCGCTCTCAGCGATCGAATGCGGGTGTTTCCGGTGCTGCTTGCGGACTCGGGCGTGGACCTGTTCAGCCAACTGGAATACCGTCGCGCCACGCGGATGTCTCCGACCGAGATCGTTGCCGGCATCGCCCGGGAGGTGGCATGAGCGCGCCAACGGTGGCTGTAGTGGGCAGCGTGGCGACTGGGCGTTCCTACGATCCACCGCTGCGTGACGTGGCGGTGGCCGCCCGCGCCGCCGAGGAAATCGGGCGGGAACTGGCACAGCATGGGTGCCGGCTGGTGGTCTTCAGCAGCGACGAAGGCTTCGTCGAGTCCGCCGTAGTGCGCGGCTACGCCCAGTCCGGCCGGGCGAGGCCTGGGGCCATCGAGGTGCGCGGTCCGTATCGGGCTGATCCCACAGACTTCCCCGAGGCGCAATCCCACCCAGAACTCTTTGACACGCGACCCGAGCCCACACCCGATTGGGAGGTTTCGTTCTACCGGGCACTACTGCAGGTCGATGCAATCCTGCTCATTGGCGGCGGTCGGTCTACGTTCATCGCCGGGCTCATTGCGCTGTCCCGGCGAATCGCAGCCGCGCCGGTCGGCACGTTCGGGGGATCTGCCGAGAAGGCGTGGCAACGCATGCACGGTGAGCCGGACGCCGCGTCTGAGGAAGACCTGTCGGCGATGGTGTCCAGGTGGCGTCCTGGTTCAGCAGAAGCAGTCGTCGGGTCACTGCTCCGGCAGCACGAGCGGCGCTTGAGCGAGCAGGAACAGTTACAGCGTCAGACGACCGTCGAGACGCGCCGTCGAGCATGGAGCCTGCTGTCCGCGTTGGTCTTCCTGGCGGCGGGTCTCGCCACGCTGCCTGCGGCCACGGCGTGGCGGCCCGGCACCTGGGCGGCGGTAACCCTGCTCGTCTTCGGACCGCTGTGTGCGGCGGTGTCCGGGGCGCTGATCCGCAACGTCTTTGACGAGGTCGGCGAGTGGCTACGCGCCGCAGTGTTCGGCGCTGCCGCGGGTGGACTGTCCGCAGTTCTCTTTCTCGCGGCGCAGCTCACAACCAACCCGAATCTGCTCCAGGGAGACAGCGCCGCTCGTCTCGGATACTTCATCGTGCCAGTCGGGTTCGCTGCCGGGCTCGCGTTCGACGCCGTGCTGACGAAGCTACGCGGCACCGATGTGGTGAAGACTCACCCTGTCGATGCCGCAACGCCATGACAGCACAGCACAGCACAGTGCAGCAACCCGCGTAGCAGGGGCTCAGGACCCAACAGGCCATGCCCGCGGGCTTCAATCCACTCCGAGGGCCTAGTCATCTCCGCAACGGGCGTTGGCGCGATCAGAACTGGTGCAGGTCCCGTTGACGAGACAAGACTGCCCGGCGCTGCAAAGTTACCATCACCGTGTTCCAACCACACTCGCAGCGACTCCGACTGCCCGTAGGCCTCGTCCATGGTCACCCACCCGACCGGCACCTCACTATCGAGGGCACGGGCGAGCATGGTGCGGGCCATCTGCACCTTCGTGGCGAACTCGGCCTCGTCCGGGATCCCGGCGGCCCGGCACCGGTCTCGGTCATCGGTCCACGACGTCGGAAGGTAGAGCTGCCGGTCGATCAGCGCGTGACCCTTGCCGGAGCGGAAGACGAGGAACACCCCGACCTGGCCCGTGGATTGTGCCAGCATGCCCGGGCTAGGCCACAACCGTTGATGTCAGCCGTTGAGGTCAACCGCCATGATGGGCACGTGGCGACAGTAGAGGGGTGGCCAGTTGGCGGACCTTCCAAGGGACGACTGGTCCCGGCCGAGACCGCCGCCGAGGGCAGCCCACCCAGCACGGATCCGTCGTGTGACCCGCTCCGCGGTGCCATATGCGCTTCGGTTCATGACCTATACACCCATGACTTAGACCTACTGGGAACCACTAAGCGGGTAGTGGTCGGGCGCTTGATGATCTACCTCAACAGGCACCTGACCGGCCTGTCACTGAACGGCTTAGTACTCGACCAGGACTATGAACGCGCCGGCCAAGCGACAAAGAGGCTGATCGGTGCAGGACTCAGGGCCGCCGCGGCCATCGAGTCGTAACGAGCACTTGTACTGTCAGGCGATGAAGTTCGTTCCACCTAATCCAGTTCAGTTCGATCAATTCCGAAAATTCCTGCTCCGAGACGCCCGGGAGACCTTCGGCCCAGATGCCGACGACGCTAGGGTCGTCGACCGATTTACATCGGTTTATCAGCAATATCCTCGGTACGGACGTCTGAGCGATCTCCACGGAAAGGCACTCCTTCTGGGCGACCGGTACTTCCGGCTTGCCGAACTCGCGAACCTGTTCCTGGCTGCGACCCAGTTCGGGCATGACCGGTTCGGCATCATGGGCGACGCCTCGGCCCATGACCTTGTGGCGCTTCAGGAAATCGAAATGTCCAAATCAGAGTTCGACGCCCTTCTCGACGCGTTGGCCGCTGCGGTGCACGAGATCGATCCGCAACTCGTGATCGAGTACGACTGGTGGGAGCACTTCTCTCGCGGTCCGACCGTGGCCGCCGTACCGCCCCGGGCGACCCGGTTCCGGCCCGCGGCCGCCGAAGTGGTCCTGGTGCGTGATCTCGCCGTCACGAAGGTCGCGCTGGTGCGGACGCCCGTCGGCTTCGCCCTCGATATCCAGGGTGACCGCACGCCTATCTCAGAAGCCGAGGCCGAAGTGTTCGTCAACACCACCGACAAGCGACTCCTCGACTGGGTGCTGGGACCTGAGGTCGATCGCACGGCGAACCTCGGCGACCTCGTCAGCACCGGCTTACGCACCGACCTCGAGTACGTGTTCATGGATCAGTCCACGTTCCGCAACGCTCTGCGAGCGCTAGAGGACGACGTGTTGATCCCGAGCCGCCTGTTCGACCTCTCCACAATGGCCCATTATTTGGTGTTTGCCGACGCGATCGCCGTCCCGAGTACGTGCACGGTCCCGGAGGCACTCCAGGGCATAGTGGTCAGAAGCGGCGTTGACGAGGCACGTCTCAGTCCCGCGATGGCTGCCTTGGCCCGTCCGCACGGGTTCGACCCGGCGGATGGTGGTGAAGTCGACGGGCTCAAGCAGATCGAGCTGTTCTGGGGCGCGTTTCTCGGAGTCGAAGTCGAGCTCGACTACCGTCACGTCGACTCCGCCACCGACAGCCCTGGGTCGTGGGAATACGTCCCCGGCGGCAGTGACTGGAGCCCCGATCCGGCCGAACTGATTGTCGCGGGAACCGGCACGCGCCAGGTGTCAGCAGCCGCCAGCATCCACACACTGCGGTACATCCTCAACGAACGGCGCGCCGCATTGATGGGCGTCCCGTACGCGGCGTCCGCGCTGCGCTACCCAGTGCAGGCAGTGCAGTTGCGCAATGCGCTGCACTTCTGCACGGTCATCGATCAGCTGTTGCGCCCTGCCATCCCGACACCGCACGAGGGACTCGGCGCCCTGGTGCACCCCATGCGACTTCCGGACGCACTGGGTATCGCTTGCGCCGAAGCGCGCGACCGGTCCGACATCCTGACAGGAGTCCTCGACCTTCGAGCAGCAATGACAAGCTTCCGAGAGGCGCTACGAGAGAGCCGGGAGGTCGGGGAGACCGGCACGGACATCATCCGCAGGCTTCGACGGCCACTCGCCGGCATGGTGTTCGCCCGAACAGCCGACGCCGCGATAGCCCGGGTCAGT
The DNA here is from genome assembly GCF_053592955.1 of Micromonospora sp. NPDC002411. Lineage (NCBI taxonomy): Bacteria > Bacillati > Actinomycetota > Actinomycetes > Micromonosporales > Micromonosporaceae > Micromonospora > Micromonospora sp. NPDC002411. The sequence continues at coordinate 4,109 of NZ_JBSFBM010000419.1, forward strand.
TCAGTTGCCACAGCCACAGGCGCAGACCTCGGGACCGCCCTGGTCGTCGCCAAGCTCGCCGAGCCGCTCAACCTCGCTGAACGAGCGGTCAAACTACTCGACCTGATCCGCCGCCCCCATATCCGCGTCCTTCAGCGCTTCGCGCAGCGTTCGGCCGACGGCGCGACAACCGATGACATCATGCGGCTATGGGACACACGATCGCCCCTGACCCGCAAGTGGTTCTCGACCGTCATCCAGCTATCTGACCTCAGCCCATTCGAGTCGGCAAAGCTCACCCGCTTCTAACGAGTGACCGGAACACCCATCAACCGCTCCCTCGGGCGGGATGTTGGGTACCACTCAGGGATCATTTGTTCGCCTGCGACCGGCCGCGACACTGCATCGGTCGCTGCTCCAGCTAACGTCCGGGCCGTATTCGCTGTTGGGCGGGGCGGATTGGGAAACGCCCGAGCCGCGGTCCCTGAGCTGCCGTTTTCTGGCTGATGCCGCTGCGCCAGCCCTCGGTTCAAAGTCCTGTGGTCTGCTGCACCGATAGGTGACATCTGAGATGGCTTGCCTTGTGGGCGGGCTGGAAGGATGTCGCTGTGCCCAAGCCCTACCCCCGGGAGTTCCGCGACGATGTCGTGCGGGTGGCCCGTGACCGCGAGCCGGGCGTGACGGTCCAGCAGATCGCGAAGGACTTCGGTGTGCACCCGATGACGTCGTTCAAGTGGCTGCGCCAGGCCGACGTCAACGCCGGCGCCGCGCCTGGGACCGCTGGCAGTGAGTCGGTCGAGCTGCGGGAAGCGCCCGGATTAGGTTGTTGGAGCAGGAGAACGAGGTCCTGCGGCGGGCCGAGGCGGTCCGGCGGGTTCTCCTCACCGACCCGTCAACGAGGTTCGCACAGCTGCATGCTCGACCTACTACGCGCGACGGCCGCATCCAGTGCCGCCCTCCGACCTCGTGACGGGACTGCTCGCCGACCCGGTTACCCGCGCCGGAGCCGTACGCCACGCGCTCCTGACCCCGGAACTGG
>NZ_JBSFBM010000420.1:0-5122 GCF_053592955.1 Micromonospora sp. NPDC002411
GAGGTCGGTGTCGGCCATCTCGGCGGCGTCGGCGTAGACCTCCGTCGACTCCTCGACCCGTACGGCGTAGCCGCTGGCCTCGAGGAAGGGGATGAACAGCTCCGTCGCCTTGACCGGCTGGTGTCCCTCCCACCCGCCCCGAACCACCAATGCTCTGCGCTGCGCCACCCTCGCTCCCTCCTCCGGTCCGTCGCCACCGGGCTGGCCGTTCCCGCCCCGGAGACGTGCCGTCGACACGCGTACGTGTCAGGCACCGAAACCGTACTCGGTTATCGATGATGTCGACATTGGTCGGCTCCGCGGACGTGGAGGTGGCCCTCTCTGGGATTCGCCGTCGGTCAGACGGCCGTACGCGACCACTGCTGGTTGGCACCGGTATTGCACGTGTACTGCTTGAGGATCACGCCATCGGCTGTCGACGCGGCCGGAACGTCCACGCACTTGCCGCTGTGTCGGGCGCGCAGCTGGAAGTAGCTGCCGTTGGTGACCATCTGGAACTGCTGGTTGGTGCCGGTGCCACAGGTGTACTGGATGAGCTCGGCGCCGTCGGCGGTCGACGCGCTCGCCACGTCGAGGCACCTGCCGCTGTGCCGGCTGACGATGCGCCAGTAGCCGCTGCCGGCGTCCTGGAACTGCCACTGCTGCCACGCGTTGCCGCCGTAGGTGTACTGGCCGACACGCGCGCCGTTGTCGGTGTTCGGTTGCTGGACGTCCATGGCCTTGCCGCTGTGCCGCACGGTGATCCGGTAGAACGTCCCCGTCGCCGGTGGAGGCGTCGTGGGGTCGCTCCCGACGGTGTCGCCCCACGCGTACCGGATCCGGTCGGCGCCGGAGGTGTTGCGGACGCTCAGGTCGAGGCTGGTGCCGCTGCCACTGAGGGAGAACATCGAGTACCAGTCGTACCCGATGGTGCCCGGCTTGCCGCCGAGGGCGGGCCAGTAGGTGCCGCCCATCTGGTTGTCGCGCATGACCTGGGCCATGGCCCGGATGTGGCGGACGAAGTTGTCGGTGCTGTTCGCGTCGGCGTAGTTGCGGCCGTCGTTCATGGGAGCGCCGAACTCGGTCGCGACCGCCCGTGAGGCGCAGTTGCCGAGCCGGGTCTGGATGTGGCTGCGGAAGGCGTCGTAGGTCATCGCGCCGTAGAAGAAGGCGTAGTGGTGGAACGAGAGCAGCGTGGAGTTGAAGCGGGTGTCGTTGCAGATGTCCCGCAGGTCCTGGCTGAAGCCGGTGCCGCCGATGAGCACCCGACCGGGCACCGCGGAGTAGTGGTAGCTGAGCCAGTTGGCCGCCACGGTGCGCCACTCCGCCGAGCTGTAGCCGTGCGGCTCGTTCATCGGCTCGAAGTAGACGTTGGCGTTCGCACCGTACGTGTTGGTCACCGTGGACCACATCGCGTTCCAGGCGGCGAGGTTGGTGATCCTGCCGCCGGAGGCGGCGCCGTCCTCCCAGTACGCCAGGATCACCTTGAAGCCCCGCGCGGTGGCCGCGTCGATGGCGCCTCGGTAGGCCTCCCACCAGGCCGTCCCCACGGTGTGGGTGTTGATGGGCAGCCGGACGGTGTTGACTCCCATCGTGGAGGCCATGTCGTCGTAGAGGGCGTTCGCCTTGGCCCGAACCGTCGCGTTGCTGTCCGACGAGCTCAGGCCCTGCACGACGAGCGGGCCGGTACTGAAGTTGTCACCCAGCACCGCCCAGTTCATACCCCGGAACTGGTTGGTGGCGGCGGTCGCCGGCGACGACGTGACGACGATGACGCCGGCCATCGCTGTCAGCGCGGCCACCAGGGCGATCAGCGGCCGGCGCAGCGACCGCGTGCTTCGGGTCATGACATGTCCAATCGGTGCGGAGGTCGGGGTCAGCTGGTCACCCGGAACGTCGCGTCGGCGCGGCTCTGCGCGTCGGTCACCGCGTCGAGCCGGAGCAGGTAGCTGTAGTGCCGGATGTGGCGGTCCGGGTGGCTGTAGGACTGGAACGACGTCCACGACGAGTTGGCCAGCCCGGCCACCTGCCGGAAGGTGGCGTCGGCGGCGAAGGTGGCGGAGCCGTCGTTGGCCTCCAGCCGGAAGTCGAACCCGTAGTGACGCAGGTAGTGACCCGGGTAGTTGACCGACTGGATGGAGACCGTTCCGGAGCCGGCGAGGCCGGGCACGAGCCGCCACTGCCCGTCCTGGGCCGGGCTGACATTCGGGTCGATCCGCGCGTCGTAGTCGGCGTGCCGCACGTACCGGTCCTGGAAGTTGTACGACTGGATCCGGTTGACAGCGGTGTTGGGCCAGCGGTTGAGCACCCGCGTCTGCTCGGCCGCGGTCAGGTTGAGGATCGAGCCGTGCCGCTTCTTGGTGCCACCCATGGTGTACGAGCCGGAGGCCGGCAGCCGGTAGGCGCCCGGGCTCGACGGGTTGGTGGTCAGCACGGGCAGGTAGCCGCGCCCGCTGGAGTACTGGTCCAGGTAGAGCACCCACTCGTTGCGGCCGTTGAACGGCATCCACATCGGGCCCTCGACCTGCGCGCCGGTCAGCCCGATGCCGGACAGGTTGCCGAGGGTGGTCCAAGTGCCGAGGATGGAGTTGCTGCCCTCGATGGTGATCTGACCGTCCCGGGACGCCCGCACGTAGCGGTACGCGCCGACGCCGGCCGGTACCTCGACGATCTGGGTGTCGATGATCTCCTGGCTGCCGGGCCGGTTGATGTACGTCTGGGGCGTGGTGATGCTGCGGAAGTTCGAGGTACGCGCGGAGTAGATGCGGTGCTTGGTGGCCCCGTTGAGGGGGACGTTCGTCGCCCAGTAGAGGACGTAGTCGCCGGTTGCCGGGTTCCAGATCGCCTCCGGCGCCCAGGCGTTGCGTCCGTCCGGGATCGCGCCGGCGACGTTCAGCAGCCACGGCGCCGACCAGTTGACCAGGTCGGTGGACTCCCACACGACGAGGTTGCGGCTGCCGTTGTTGATGGCGGCTGACCAGTCCTGGCCGCAGCCGATGCACAGGTCCGTGGCGATGATCCAGTACCGGTCCCCAGCGGGTGAGCGGACCAGTGCGGGGTCCCGGACGCCGCGGGTGCCGACTGTGGAACGCAGGACGAGACCGCCGTTGTTGAGGTCGTTCCAGCGAAGGCCGTCGGTGCTGTGCGCGAGGTAGATCTGCTGGTCGGTCGACGATTCACCGGTGAAGTGCGCCATCAGGTATCCGACGGTCGGGTCGAGCGCGGCCGCGGGCTTCGGTGTCGCCGCCGACCAGGTGGTGAACAGCAGGCACGCGGTGACCACTACCGCACAGAGCCGGGAGAGGACTCTCGACATGGGTCAATCTCCTTCGCGCAGGGGCGTACGAATCGGCTAGAGAGTCGGTACCACGGGGCGGATGGTGCCGTCGGCGTTGAACTCCATCCGGTCGACGGCGGTCTCGCGGTTGGTGCCGTTGCCGGCGGGCACCGCGAACCGGTGGTAGGCGATGTGCCAGGTGTCGGTGTTGGGTGCTCGGACCACCGAGTGGTGGCCGGTGCCCTTGATGCCGGCCTCCAGCCGTTTCTGCAGCACGACGCCCCGACTGGCCCACGGCCCGAGAGGCGATGGGCCGGTGGCGTACGCGACGCGGTAGTCCTCGCTGCGCGTGTCGTTCTCGGACCACATGAAGTAGTAGAGGCCGTTGCGCTTGAACACGAACGGGGCCTCGTTGTAGCCGGATGGCGTGATCACCCTCGCCTGGGCCGGGTCGAAGGAGACCATGTCGGCGTTGAGTCGTACCGCCCGTGCGACGCCCTGACCCCAGTAGAGGTAGGACTGCCCGTCGTCGTCGGTGAAGACCATCGGGTCGATCGCCTGCCCGCCGGAGAACTGGTCGCTGCGGACCAGCGGCCGCCCGAGCGCGTCGCGGAACGGCCCGACCGGGCTGTCGGCGACGGCCACGCCGAGGTGTTTGGCGGTGTTGCCGCTGGCCGCGCCCCCGCTGAAGTAGAGGTAGTAGCGGCCGTTGGCACCCGCGACCGCCGGTGCCCAGGCCGAGTTGTCCGCCCAGGTGACGTCCGGGCCGTGATCGAGGATCACACCGTGGTCGGTCCAGTTGACCAGGTCGGCGGAGGAGAACGCCTTGTAGTAGGTGCCGGCCCAGCTCGCGTACCCGTCGGTGGTCGGGTACAGGTAGTAGCGGCCGTTGAACATCGCGAGGTGCGGGTCGGCGAAGAGGCCCGGGATCACCGGCCCCTTGGTGGTCCTGGGGGCCCACGGCGCGGCGAGGCGGAACGAGCTGTCCGCCCGGTACGCGGCGGTGTCCTGGTAGGCGTCGAGCCAGAGGGCGAAGTCGCGGTGCCGGATTCGCCGGTCCGGATAGTTGTACGAGGTGAGCGCCACCGATCCGGAGACCGAGCCGTCCACCGCGCAGAAGGTCGCGTCGGCCCGGAACGTCGCATCACCGGTGTTGGGGTCGACCCGGAGTCGGTAGTCGCGGTGCCGGAGGAACATGCCGGCCCTGGTCTGGAACGAGTAGCACTTGGGCGACGCGAGGCCATTGACCACTGTGAAGGTGGCATCCAGCTTGATCTGGTTGGCACTGCTGGAGGTCACCGGGTCGAGCCGGCCCAGGTAGTCCATGTGCCGCACGTACCGTCCGGCCTGATTGACCGCCTCCAGCGAGCGCGCGCCGGTGGACAGCGTGGCGGCATGGGCCGGTTCGCCGGCCGCCACCACGAAGGCGGCAGCAGCCACGGCGGAGAGCACGAGGATCCGGACGGTGCCAACGCCGTTGACCCGGTACGAGGGCCTGCCGGTGACCGACGACGCCGGGCTTCGCCATGCGACCATGATCCGGATCCTCCGTTCTGGAAGGCCATCTATGTTAGCGTTAACAAGATCAACCCTTGCGGTACGTGGGCTTTTCCGGCTGCGAGGGGCGGGGATTTCCGGTCGGGGCGTGCTAGCCACAGGTGGCCGTGCAGATGTTTTCTGCTCGTTAACGTCGCGTTGCGGACAGTGTTAGCGATAGCATCGATGAGTGTCAAGGAACCAGGCGTCCGCACCCCTGCCGCCCGGACGAGCCCTGCCCGCCCACCCCTGGGCACCGGGTCCGCAACCCGCCGGACACAACATTGACATACTTCACTGCGTGATCTAGCGTCGGGTCGAATCGATTCG
>NZ_JBSFBM010000421.1:0-5105 GCF_053592955.1 Micromonospora sp. NPDC002411
CCGGAATCCAGCATGCTGGCGTCTCCGGCCTCGACACGAAACCGGGGAGGGGCATCCGTGCCCCGGCGCACGGCGAGACGGTTCCGAGCCGGTGAGCTGCGAAAACTCCGGCGCGGACGCTCTGTAACGGCTACTCTGCCCCACGCGTGAAGTCGCGAAACCTGGCTGTCACAGCGAGCATGCGCACCGCCACCCGCCCTCTGTGCCCCACGCCCCGACGCCGCTTGATCGACTCGGCCGCCCTGGGCCGGCCACACCACGAGGGCATGATCAACTCGACTTCCTGGAAGGCGCGCTATCACCGTGCCAAGGAAGGCCCGCCTTGCAGAAAGCGGAGTCGATCAGACCCGCCTGACGGTTGATCCATTGCTGGGATCGTTCACGGCGGGCCGAGCGTCAGCCCCGGGACCTGGCCCAGGAGAGGAAGCGCTCGGTCATCCGGATCGGCGGATGATCCGGGTGGAGTTGGGTGAGCTGGTTCGTCGCCTCGTGCATCAGAGTGCCCAGATAGATCAGCAGTGCGGTCCGCTCGGTCCGGTACTCCGTCAGCAGAGCGAGCTTGGCCGGTTGGCAGGGCCACTCGATGCCACAGTTCCGGCACCGCCACAGCGGGCGCATGGCAACGTGCGGGACGGGCGGCCGGACCACCATCACCGCCACCGCGCCGAGGGCGCCTTGACTATCGGGGTGAGCACAGTGACCTCCTCGGGGGCAGGGAAGGGGCCGCTCCCGCAAGGGGGAACGGGAGCGACCCCGGGTGCAGGGCCCACCGCCGCCATTCCGGCCACCGGCGGACCCGCCACTGGTGACAGTCTGGTGATGACGCGACTACCGTCGATACGTGCTCGCGCCATCCGTGCAGCTCAGCGGTCCAGGTGAGCACTCATGAGGGACACGCCGAGCCAGACTGAGCGAAGGTTGGGGAACCGATGGGGACTGTCACCGACTACGTGCTGGAGGAGTTGCGTCTGCTCCGGGCGGCAACTGGGCTCAGTCAGGACGACTTCGGCCGGGGCATCGGTTATTCGGGTTCACACGTCAGCTCGGTGGAGACCGGCGGGCGGCCACCCACGAAGGAGTACATGAGGGTTGTCGACACCCACCACCAGACCGGCGGGCGCTTCCTGCGCATGCTGGAGGGGTTGGCCCGGCTCGACGCCGAGCCGGCCTGGTTGCGCGAGTGGATCGAGTTCGAGCGGGAGGCGACGACGCTGCGCTGGTTCGAGTTGGCGTACGTGCCGGGCCTGCTCCAGACCGAGCGGTACGCTCGCGCGACGCTGGCCGGTGGCCGTTTCGACGCCGAGGACGTGGACCGCATCGTCGCCTCCCGGCTGGAGCGCCAGGCGATCCTGCACCGCCCGCGCCCGCCGCAGCTCATCGCCGTGCTGGACGAGGCGGTGCTGCGCCGGCCGGTGCTCGACCAGCCGGGGCTGATGGTCGAGCAGTGCGAACACCTCGCCCAGTTGACGGCGGTGGAGCATATCCAGGTGCACATCGTCCCGACGGATGCTGGGATGTATCTGGGGCTGGCGGGGCAGTTCATCATCGCCGAGATGCCCGACGGTGAGCGGGTGGCTCACGCGGACAACCAGCTGACCGCGCAGTTCGTCGATGCACCGACCGACGTCGCTAAGCTGGCGAAGACGTGGGAGATCGTGCGAAACGAGGCGCTCCCCCGCCGGCAGTCAACCGAGCTGATCAAGGAAGTGGCGAAGTCATGGGCATGCTGACCCCACAGTGGCGCAAGTCGACCCGGTCCGGTGGCAACGGCGGGTCCTGCGTCGAGGTCGCCGACAATCTGCCGACCGTGGTCCTGGTGCGCGACACCAAGGACCGCGACGGCGGCACCCTACGCATCGACCCGGCGGCCTGGAAGGCCTTCGTCGGGTACGCCAAGCAGCACTGACCACAACCGACGAGAAGGCCCCACCCGGAGGGCCTTCTCCTCGCATCCCCCGGGCTCGATCACGCCCTACCGGCCCTGGAGCCGGACAACAGCGGCGGAGTTTCAGCTCGCTACCACCGCTGTTCGCGTTCCCGGCTGGGCGCCGGGGCGGGCGAGCCGGATCGCGGCGCCCGCAAGCACGACCCCGGCGATGGTCAGGGCGAGGATCTGCCAGGTCGGCCCGAACGGGTAGTAGGCGCCGGGGGTGAACGCGCTGTGCACGGTGAAGACCGGGCCGACGTCGCCGTGGTCCCTGAATGCCCGCAGCACGTTGCCGTAGAGGGCTGCCGCTGGCAGGGCGAGCGCGATCAGTGCCCCGACCCAGAGCCCGGCGGAGGTACGCCGCCGTTCGGCCGACGCCTCCACGATCCGGTACGCAAGGGCCGCTGCGATCAGCCATCCGACGAGGAGTCCGAGCACGGTGCCCGTCACGATCAGCGGCAGGAACGATGCTCTGCTCTGTGACCAACCGATGACGTGGACAGAGCCGCGGTCGGCGGTGAGGTAGCCCCGCACCTGGAGTGTCAACCCGCCCGAGCTGGCGCTGAACGTCGAGTTGCGCATCGGGAGGTCGACGCGGGATCTGGTGTCGGGGTTGAACGTGACCGCCCGCCCGTCGATCGGTGCGATGTCGGAGACCGACCACCCGTCAGCCGCGAACCGCTGCCGAGCCTGCTGGGCGTCCCAGGTGCCGCCGACAACGGTGGTCGTCGAGATCGACCCTTCCTGCCACGGCGACGGGATGCGCATCTGGACGGTGTCACCGGTGGATCCGCTGGCCCGCTCGGCCAGGGCGGCGATCGCGGCGTCGTCGGGCAGGTCCGCGAACGTCTGCGAGCCCGCCCAGGACCCGGCGGCCGCACCGAACGCACCCATCGTCACCACCGAACACGCCCCACCCGACTCGCCGCCGGCGGCTCGCCTCCTGGGCGGCCATCGTGACCGTCGCGCTCAGCGGCTGCGGGCCGGCCTCCACCGGCACATCCGCCGGCCAGGGCGCACCCGGTTCGTCGCGATCCGGTGTCGCCTGCATCAGGAACAGCGACGCCGACGCCGACTACTGTGATCGCTTCCTCGCCGACCTCGCCCGACGCACGCCGCTGGACCCCGCTCAGGCCCGGGCCGCCGAGACCGCCAGACAGTCCGTCGCGCGCGCTCTCTCCGGCAACGTCCTCAGTCGCTGCAACGTCGAACACGAACCCTGCGACGCCGTCATGGCCTGGGCCGAGCAACCGGCGACACCGGAACATGTCAGGTCGCTGCTGGCGACGGTCAGCGAGAATCACCCCCAGGTCCGGTTGGCCCGCCCCGACGATCCCGCCGTTGCCGACACCGTTGCCTTCGGCGTCCTCGTCGGACAGGTCTGCGTCTACGGATACCAGCGCCTCCACAAGGATCCGGACCAGGTACACGCCGCCGGCCCGCTACCTCAGGGCACCTGCCTCCGACCCTGACCGCACGGATCACCGCGTTCAGACAGAACGATCCTCGTATCCCGGGGCCACGCCCAACATCACTTCGTGTTGGTGTCGATGGTGTAAACCACGTCTGGCCCGACGTCGTGGCGGGTGATGCCGGGTACGTCGGTGATGTTGAGCAGTGGTTCGTATGGGGTGCCGTGGACCCGGTCGCGGAGCAGGACGACGCTGCGGATGCCGAGCTGGTGCAACCGATCCAAGGCCGGCTGGCTGGGGAAGGTCGTCATGACGTCGCGGATCGCCTGACGGTTGGGTGTGGTGTAGCTGGCCGCACCGTTGACGATGGCGGGAAAACCGTCGGTCGACCACAGTAGGACGTGGAGGTCGATGCCGTCGTTGGACGGCAATACCATGATCGGGGCGTGCGCGGAGGCTAGCGCCATCGCGGCCGGTTTGGCTGGGGTTTGGGGGTGGTCCAGGTTAGGCAGGCCCTCAGCTAGCACGAGGACCAGCAACGGAACGGTCAGTAGCCGTGCCTCTTCCACCGACCATTTGGGCTTGGCACCTCTGCGAGCCACGTCGGCCAGGTGGGTGACCAGGCCGGCAGCGAGGATGGCCAGGCAGAGAGTGGGCCACAAGATCAACCGGCCTGGTGTACGGGATCCATCGAACCCGGGCACGTAAAGATAGAGCAGGCGGTAGATCGGCCCGTTCGTGCCCAGCGCGAGCAGCAATCCGACGACCGTTCCAAGCAGCAGCAGAAGCCGTTGCGTCGGTGACCAGCGGGACAGGAAGAGGCCGGCGAAGGCCAGTAGATACAGTGCGTACCCGCACAGCAGCACCTTCTCAGTCGGTGCGCCACCAAGAGCGATGCGGGCGTCGTTGTGCAGGGTGCCCCAGGGCAGGGAGGACTGCGGCGCCACGAGAAGTCCGCGCAGTGTCGGGGAGAAGTACGCGACGTAGTCCCAGTCCCGGGTGACATATGGGTTGAGCTCGCGGACTTGTTGGTACGCGTATGCGAAGTATCCGGTCACCGCGGTGAAGACCAGCCCGCCGATCAGATCACTGACGATCAGCCGGAGGCCAAGGCGTGGGCGGTGGATCAGCCAGGCTGTCAGTGTGATCAGGCAGAGGGCGGCGAGGACGTATACGAATCCCAGCCCCACGCCGAAGCCCAGGCTGACCTGCCAGGCCGCGACGAGCCAGCCAGCGAACGCCCATCCCGGCCGGACTCGTTCGGGAAGGTAGCCGCGGGTGAACGAGAGTCCGTGGCCGCGCGCCAGCATCGCCAGGGCCAGAGTGATGCCACCGGTGGAGAGAATATTCAAGTGACCGGCGTGGCCGTAGCGCCAGGGCGCGTAGGCGAGGGCGGCCCCGGCCACCGCGGCGGCGACCTTGTTCGCGCCAAGTTGGCGTACGAGCGCGTAGCCGCCGAGGAAGGCGAGCGCGAAGGCCAGCACGAACAGGATGTTGTAGCGCAGCACGGCGGCGACTACGCCGTTGCCTATCAGCCCTGCCGGGGCATAGCCGAGCAGGCTGTCGTTCAGGGCCAGGCCGTACTTGTCGGGATAGAAAGCGTTGGTATCCCACAGGCCACGCAGGCCGTGGGTGAGAGCGTGGCCACCCCATCCCACCAGCCATGCTTGGGCCGTCGCGTACCTGCTGGTGATCACCGCCGCCGCGGACGCCGACGTGCGGGACAAGCGCTCCCCGTGGCGGTCCCGGCCGCTGGTCTGGCTCGG
>NZ_JBSFBM010000422.1:0-5088 GCF_053592955.1 Micromonospora sp. NPDC002411
GTGGCACCCTGGGTGCACGGCACACTGTCCCTGCCAGGTGTGACCTCGGTCCCCCGGACGTGCCGGCCGGCTTCGCCGCCACCGTCGCGCTCACCCAGGCGCTCGGGATCGCCGACCTCGGTGCGCCGCTGTGGTGCGCCACCTCGGGCGCGGTGTCGGTCGGTCGTACCGACCCGGTCACCAACCCGACCCAGGCGCTGGTCTGGGGCTTCGGACGGGTCGCCGCCCTGGAGCACCCGGACCGCTGGGGTGGGCTCGTCGACCTGCCCGTCGACCTGGACGAGCGCACCCGAGGGCTGCTCGCCACTGTCCTCTCCGGCGCCACCGGCGAGGACCAGGTGGCACTGCGCAGCAGCGGCGTCTTCGGCCGCCGGCTGGTCCGCGCGCCGCTGGCCGAGACGACCCCGCTCCGTCGCTGGAACCCCGAGGGCACCGTCCTCATCACCGGCGGCACCGGCGCGCTCGGCGGACACATCGCCCGCTGGCTGGCCCGCTCCGGCGCCGGGCACCTGCTGCTGCTCAGCCGTCGTGGACCGGACGCGCCGGGCGCCACCGACCTCGCCACCGAACTCAGCGAGCTGGGCGCCACGGTCTCCGTGGTGGCCTGCGACGCCGGCGACCGGGACGCGCTCGCCGCGGTGCTCGCGGCCGTGCCCGCCGAGCACCCGTTGACCGCCGTGGTGCACACCGCCGCCGCCATCGACGACACCGTCGTCGACGCCCTCGACGTCGACCGGATGTCCCGTGCCCTGCACGCCAAGATGACCGCCGCCACCAACCTGGACGAGCTGACCCGCGACCTGGACCTGTCCGTCTTCATGCTCTGCTCGTCGGTGGCCGGCACCCTGGCCAGCTCCGGCGTGGGCAACTACGCCCCCGCGAACGCCTACCTCGACGCGCTCGCCCAGCAACGCCGGGCGGCCGGACGGCACGCCCTCTCGGTCGCCTGGGGCGCCTGGGACGGCGGCGGACTGGCCGACGGTCGCTTCGGTGACCTGCTGGACCGGCACGGCATGCCCGGCATGGCCCCGGCCCTCGCCATCGAGGCGCTGCGCGGCGCTGTCGACCACGACGAGACGTACCTGGCCATCGCCGACATCGCCTGGGACCGGTACTTCGTCGCCTTCACCGCCACCCGGGCGGCCCCGCTGCTCGACGCGGTGCCCGAGGTGCGGGAGCTGCGCTCGCGCGCCGCGACGACCGAGGCCGGCGACCCGACCGCGACACCCGCCAACGGGTACGCCCAGCAGCTCGCCGGCCAGTCCGAGGCGGACCAGCGGCGCACGCTGCTCGACCTGGTCCGCACCCAGGTGGCCGCGGTGCTCAGCTACCCGTCGCCGGAGGCGGTCGAACCGCGCCGCACCTTCCAGGAGCTCGGCTTCGACTCGGTGACCGGCGTCGAGCTGCGTAACCGGTTGGCCCGCGCCACCGGTCTGCGCCTGCCGGCCACCATGGTCTTCGACCACCCGTCGCCGCACGCCCTCAGCGCCCGCCTGCGCGAGCAGCTCCTGGACACCGACACCGGACCGGCCGCCGCGGCCCCGACGACCGCCGTGGCGGCGGACGAGCCGATCGCCATCGTCGGCATGAGCTGCCGCTACCCGGGCGGTGTCGGCTCCCCGGAGGACCTGTGGCGGCTGGTCGCCACCGACGGCGACGGCATGGGTGTTTTCCCTGCGGATCGGGGCTGGGATTTAGGGGTGTTGTTCGATCCCGATCCCGACAACGCTGGGACCACATACACCCGGACCGGCGGGTTTCTCTACGACGTAGGTGAGTTCGATGCCGAATTCTTTGGTGTCAATCCGCGTGAGGCATTAGCGATGGATCCTCAGCAGCGGTTGTTGTTGGAAGCCTCATGGGAGGCCGTCGAGCGCGCCGGAATCGACCCGGCGGGGCTCGCCGGTTCGCGTACGGGCGTCTTCGCCGGCACCAACGGTTCCGACTACTCCGCCGTGCTGTTCGGCGCCTCCGACGGCCTGGAGGGATATCTGGCCACCGGCAATGCCGGAGCGGTCCTGTCCGGCCGGGTGTCCTACGTGCTGGGTCTGGAAGGGCCGGCGGTCACCGTCGACACGGCCTGCTCGTCGTCCCTGGTGGCGCTGCACCTGGCGGCGCAGGCCCTGCGCAACGGCGAGTGCGATCTCGCACTGGCCGGTGGCGTGACGGTGATGGCCACCCCGTCGTTGTTCGTCGGTTTCTCCCGCCAGCGGGGCCTGGCCGAGGACGGCCGTTGCAAGGCCTTCGCCGGGGCGGCCGACGGCACCGGATTCTCCGAGGGCGTCGGAATGCTGCTCGTGGAGAGGCTTTCCGACGCGCGCCGAAACGGTCACCGCGTCCTCGCCGTGGTACGCGGTTCCGCTGTCAATCAGGACGGCGCGTCGAATGGCCTGACCGCGCCGAACGGACCTTCCCAACAACGCGTCATCCGGGCCGCCCTGGCCAATTCCGGATTGTCCGCCGCAGATGTCGACGTGGTCGAGGCGCACGGCACCGGAACCCGACTCGGCGACCCGATCGAGGCGCAGGCGCTGCTCGCCACCTACGGTCAGGACCGTCCCGCCGACCAGCCGCTGTGGCTCGGGTCGGTCAAGTCCAACATCGGGCACACCCAGGCCGCCGCCGGGGTCGCCGGCATCATCAAGATGGTCGAGGCGCTGCGGCACGAGACCCTGCCCCGCACGCTGCACGTGGACGAGCCGACCCCGCAGGTGGACTGGTCCGACGGCGCGGTGGAGCTGCTCACCGAGCCGCGATCGTGGAGTGCGGGGGAGCGCCCGCGCCGGGCCGGTGTCTCGTCGTTCGGAGTCTCCGGCACCAACGCCCACGTGATCATCGAGGAAGCGCCGGCGGTCGCCGCCGGCGAGGTCGCCGCGACGACGCCGGACGTGCCGTGGCTGCTGGCCGGGCGTACCGCCACGGCGGTCGCCGACCAGGCACGGCAGCTCGCCGCGCTGGACGCCCCGGCCGGCGAGGTGGCCTACTCGCTGGCCGCGACCCGCTCGGCGTTCAGCCAGCGGGCCGTGGTCCTCGGCCCGGAGCACAGCACCGGCCTGAACGCGCTCGTCGACGGTCTGCCGTCGAGTTCGGTGATCACCGGCTCGGCGTACCCCGACGCGCCCGTCGTCTTCGTCTTCCCCGGTCAGGGCTCGCAGTGGGTCGGCATGGCGGTCGGGCTGCTCGACGCCGAACCGGTGTTCGCGGCTCGGATCGCCGAGTGTGCGGCGGCGCTGGCGCCGTTCGTGGACTGGAACCTCCTCGATGTGCTGCGGTCCGACGATCCGTTGGAGCGGGTGGATGTGGTGCAGCCGGTGTTGTGGGCGGTGCACGTCGCGTTGGCCGAGGTGTGGCGGGCCAAGGGCGTGACCCCGGACGCGGTGATCGGCCACTCGCAGGGCGAGATCGCCGCGGCCTGCGTCGCCGGTGTCCTCTCGCTCGGCGACGCCGCCAAGGTGGTCGCGCTGCGCAGCAAGGCCCTGCTGGCGGTTGCCGGCACGGGCGGCATGGTCTCGGTCAACGCCGGTCTGGACGTGGTCACCCCGCTGCTCACCGACGGTGTGACCGTCGCCGTCGTGAACGGCCCGACCAGCGTGGTCGTCGCGGGGGCACCCGCCGACCTGGACGTGTTCTTGGCCGTCGCGAAGGTGGCCGGCGTACGGGCCAAGCGGGTCAAGGTGGATTACGCCTCGCACTGCGCGCTCGTCGAGCCGGTCGAGGCCGAACTCGCCCGCCTGCTCGACGGTGTGCAGCCGCTGCCCGGTGAGGTGCCGGTCCTCTCCACCGTGGAGGGCGGCGGTGCCATGGACGCCGCGTACTGGTACCGCAACCTGCGTCAGCCGGTACGCCTGGACCAGGCCGTCGAGGCCGCGTACACCGCCGGGCATCGAATCTTCGTCGAGGTCAGCGCCCACCCGGTGCTCACCGGCGCGATCGCCGACACCGTCGACGCGGCCACCGTCGGCACCCTGCGCCGCGACGCGGGCGGCACCGACCAGGTCGTCCGAGCCCTGGCCGAGGCCTGGGTACGCGGTGCCCTGGTCGACTGGAACACCGTCATCCCGGCCACCCGGGTCGTCGACCTGCCCACCTACCCGTTCCAGCACCAGCGCTACTGGCCCACCGGTGGCGGCGCGATGGCCGCCTCCGACCCGGTGGACAGCCAGTTCTGGCAGGCCGTCGAGGACGGCGACCTGACCCCGCTGGGCATCACCGGCGACGGCGGAGACCTGCTGCCCGCGCTCGCCACCTGGCGGCGTGCCCGCCGGGAGCGGGGCACCACCGACACCTGGCGCTACACCGTCGGCTGGACCCCGATCCCGGACGCCGGCACCGCACCCCGGCTCGACGGCACCTGGCTGCTCGTCGTGCCCGACACCACCGACCAGCACCGGATCGCCACCGACTGCGCCGCCGCCCTGCGCGAGCATGGCGCCGAGGTCCTGGAGATCGCACCAGCCACCACCGAGCGCAGCGAGCTGGCCGCTCTGCTGAACCGGCTCTCCGACATCGACATCCCGATCGCCGGGGTGCTGTCACTGCTCGCGCTCGACCAACGTCCGGATCGAGAGAACCCGCAGATCACCACCGGGACGACCGCCACGCTGACGCTGCTGCAGACGCTCGGCGACATCGGTTCCCCGGCGAAACTGTGGTGCGTCACCCGTGGGGCGGTTGCCGTCGCCCCCGGCGAGGACGTGCCGCACCCGGCCCAGGCGATGCTCTGGGGCCTTGGACCCGTACTCGAGGCCGAGGACCCGCAGCGCTTCGGCGGGCTGATCGATCTGCCCGACACTCTCGACCCGGTGGCCGGAACCCGGCTCGCCGTCACCCTCCGCGGCGAGCCGGGTTCGACCGGCGAGAACCAGGTGGCGATCCGGTCCGCCGGAGCGGTCGCCCGCCGCCTGCGGCCGGCCCCGCCCACCGGCACGACGCCGACGACCGGCTGGTCGCCCACCGGCACCACACTGGTCACCGGCGGCACCGGCGCGATCGGTCGCCGGCCTCCTTGGAGTTGGCCAGGCTGTACTCCAGGCCCTTGAGCAGCGCCGCGGTGAACCGCTTCACCATCTCGGGCTACTCCTTGGCGAT
>NZ_JBSFBM010000423.1:0-5045 GCF_053592955.1 Micromonospora sp. NPDC002411
CACGCCGGGGATGTTGAAGACGCCCTCGGTGATGATCGCGCCGCTCATCAGGTTGCCCAGCTCCACACCGAGGAAGGTGATGACCGGGATGAGCGAGTTGCGCAGCACGTGGACGATGACGATGCGGCGCTTGACCAGGCCCTTCGACCGGGCGGTCCGGACGTAGTCCGCGCGCAGGTTCTCCGCCACCGAGGCGCGGGTGAGGCGCAACGCGGTGGCCAGCGACAGTGAGCCGAGCACGATGCCCGGCAGCAGGAGCGCGTAGAACGACGGGTCCGAGCCGGCGGTGGGCGGGAAGAGCTGGAACTTGACGCCCAGGAAGTACTGCGCCAGCGGGGCCAGCACGATGGTCGGGATACCCAGCACCAGGAGGGTCAGCACGAGCGTCGAGTTGTCGAAGATGCTGGCCCGGCGGATGCCGGCGATCACCCCGGCGCTGACCCCGAAGATGATCGCCACGGCGAGCGCGATGAGCGCGAGCCGTACGGTGACCGGCCAGGCCTGTTCGAGGATGTCGCCGATGTTCCGACCGGTGAGCGATTCGCCCAGGTTGCCCTGGAGCAGGTTCTTCACGTAGTCGAAGTAGCGGTAGAAGAAGCCGCCGACGCCGGTGGCGTCCAGGTGGTACTTCTCGGTCAGGTAGGCCCGTTGGGCTGGCGTCACCGGCCGCTCACCGGCGAGCGCCTGGATCGGGTCGCCCTGCCCGGCGAATGTCAGCGCGTAGACGATCAGGGTGGTCCCGAAGAACGCCAGGACCATCTGCAGTAGGCGCCGCAAGATGTAGCGGAACATGCTTAGCAGTCTCTCCGGAAATGTGCGAAAGGGTCGCAGGACGGCATCTCTGGTCGTACCCGAAATATCGGAGACGTGCCGTCCGGCCCGGGGGAGCCGGCACCACCGGGCCGGACCCGCTGCTGCGGTCCGGCCCCCGGTGCGGTCCGGGCCACCCGGGCATCGTCGCCCGGGTGGCCCGCACCATGGTCAGCTCAGCTGGCCGCTTCGATCTTGACGAGGTTGACCCGCTGGAACAGGTCCATCTCCACGTTCTTGACCTTGGACGAGTGGCCGAACACGTTCTCGCCGAAGCGGAGCGGGATCACCGGCATGTCCTTGGCCAGGATGTCCTCCGCCTGCTGGTACTTGGCGATCGCCTCGTCCTGCGTCTTGGCGGCGGAACCCTCCTTGACCAGCTTGTCGAACTCCGGGTTGCTGTAGCCGTAGTAGTTCGACGAGCCGTTCGTGCTGTACAGCGGGCCGAGGTAGTCCTCCATGGTCGGGTAGTCCATGACCCAACCCATCCGGAACGCACCCACCGGCGTCTTCTTCTCGACCTTGGTGAGCAGGTCGGCGAACTTCGGCTCGGCCGAGCCCACGGCGTCCACGCCCAGGTTGGCCTTGAGCTGGTTGACCGTGGCGTCGACCCAGTCCTTGTGACCGCCGTCGCCGTTGTACGAGATGACGATCTTCGAAGGACCACCGGCGGCCTGGTAGAGCTTCTTGGCCTCGGTCGGGTTGAACTCGCCCGACTTGCCGGTGGTGTCGTCCCGGAAGCCCGGCAGGACCGGCGAGACGAAGGAGCGCGCCGGCGTCTGCGAGCCCTTGAAGACCGACTTGGTGATCTCGTCACGGTCGATCGCCATCGAGATGGCCTTGCGGACGTCCGGGTTGCTGTAGTCCTTGTCGAACGTCGGGAACGCCAGGAACTGGAACGACGACATCGGGCTGGTCTTGTACCGGTCGCCCAGGTCGCTCGGCGCGGTGCTCAGGCTCTCGGTCGGGATCGTGGGCAGCACGTCCAGGTTGTCCGCCAGGACGTCCGCGTACGCCGCGGTGAGCTGCTGGTAGATCCGGAACTCGACGTTCTTCACCTTGGGCTTCTCGCCCGGGAAGGCGTCGTAACGCTCGACCTCGATCTTGCTGTCGTGCTGCCAGGTGCCCTTCATCTTGAAGGGGCCCTGCCCGATCGGCGCCTGCTCGTAGGAGTCCTTGAGCACGCCCGGAGCCGAGAACGCGGCGTCCGGCATCGGGAAGAACGCGTTGTAGCCCAACGTGGTCTTGAAGTCGATGTACGGCTCGTTGAGCGTCACGGTGAAGGTGAGGTCGTCGACCTTCTTCAGGCCGGACATCTCCTTGGCCTTCGGCTCCTTGCCCTGCAGGTCCGCGTAACCAGCGATCTTCTCGAAGAACGGGTTGGTGTCCTGGCCGTTGGGGGCGTACGCGCCGTAGTTCCAGGCGTTGATGTAGTCCTCGGCCGTGACCTTCTCGCCGTTGTGGAAGGTGAAGCCGTCCTTGAGCTTGATCGTCCAGACCTTGTTGTCGGACGAGGTGACCGACTGGGCGGCGACCTCGTACGGCTTGTTCTGGGCGTCGTAGTCGACGAGCGGGCTGAACAGGCCGGCGATGACCTGAGAGCCGGACGTCTCGGTGGTGTTGGTCGGAACCAGGTGCTTCGGCTCGGCGATCTGGATGCTGACCACCGAACTGTCGCTGCCACCGGAACCACCGTCGCCGCCGCTGCCGCAGGCCGCGAGGCCCAGCGTCACCGCGAGCGGGAGGGCGGTCCAGGCGGCGAGTCTACGAACTCGCATTGAGCCTCCTCATCTCCTCACGCTGCGCAGTCAGGCCCGACGCTGGGTTTACGCTGCGCAACAAGCGGTAACGGTAGGTCGGCGGCGAGGCTTCGACAACGACGCGGTTGCGGGTGGGTAACGGTATGAGGTCGAGTCCCTTGTCGAACGGCTGCCGGACTGCTACGTCAAACCATGCGAAACGCCATCTTGCTGGAAAGACATCGCTTCCTTCGTGCCCTGTCGTGGCGATATGGATCGCGTTGCCGCCTGCGTAAGTGTCCGTCCGGTGTCGGTCCGCCACGGTCTGCCTGTCTGGTTCGATGGTGACCGAATGAACAGATGTTCACTCAGAGTGACTAGCAACACGTCACGGATGGTCACATTTGCTGATGGTGATCAAGGAGTCGATGGGCCGCCCGATCGAGGTCGTCGGAACCCCGGGCGGAGGTCGTGAGACGATCTGGTCGTGACGGCGACGCTTCTGGACGGCAAGGCAACCGCGGCGGAGATCAAGGACGAGCTGCGAATTCGGGTGAAGGCACTCGCGGAACGCGGCATCACTCCCGGGCTGGGCACGGTCCTGGTCGGGTCGGACCCGGGCAGTCAGGCGTACGTCAACGGCAAGCACCGTGACTGCGCCGAGGTGGGCATCGCCTCGATCCGCCGGGAGTTGCCGGCCGACGCCACCCAGCAGCAGGTCGACGATGTGATCGCCGAGCTGAACGCCGACCCGGCGTGCCACGGCTACATCGTCCAGCTGCCGCTGCCCGCCCACCTCGACACTCAGCGCGTGCTGGAGCTGATCGACCCGGACAAGGACGCCGACGGCCTGCACCCGGTCAACCTGGGTCGGCTCGTCCTCGGCTACGACGGCCCGCTGCCCTGCACCCCGCGCGGCATCGTCGAACTGCTCCGCCGCCACGACGTGGCCCTGCGCGGCGCCACCGTCGCCGTCGTCGGCCGGGGCAACACCGTCGGCCGCCCGCTCGGCCTGCTGCTCACCAGGCGCTCCGAGAACGCCACCGTCACGCTGTGCCACACCGGCACCCTCGACCTCGCCTCGCACACCCGGGCCGCCGACATCGTCATCGTCGCGGCCGGCGTACCGGGGCTGCTCACCGCCGACATGATCAACCCAGGCGCGGTCGTTGTGGACGTCGGCATCACGCGGGTGATCGGCGCGGACGGCAAGGGTCGCTACACCGGCGACGTGGACCCGGAGGTGGCCGAGACGGCCGGCGCGCTGGTGCCGATGCCCGGCGGTGTCGGGCCGATGACCCGGGCCATGCTGCTCAGCAACGTGGTGGAGCGCGCGGAGCGCGGCTGAACCGTGCGCCGGCGACACCGGTGACGTTCGCCCCATCCCGGCGATGCCCGCCGCCCCTGGCCTGATCGGTGTCAGGATGACTGATACGGTCCGGAAAACCGACTGGTATCAGGGAGTGGGACGACCATGGGTAAGAAGGTCACTGTCGTCGGGGCTGGCTTCTACGGCTCTACCACCGCACAGCGCCTGGCCGAGTACGACGTCTTCGACACCGTAGTGATCACCGACATCGTGGAGGGCAAGCCCGCGGGTCTCGCGCTCGACCTCAACCAGTCGCGGGCCATCGAGGGCTTCGAGACCAAGGTCGTCGGCGTGACCACCGGCCCCAACGGTGAGGGCTACGAGAGCATCGAGGGCTCCGACGTCGTCGTGATCACCGCTGGTCTGCCGCGCAAGCCCGGCATGAGCCGCATGGACCTGCTGGAGACCAACGCCAAGATCGTTCGTCAGGTCGCCGAGAACGTCGCCAAGTACGCCCCGAACGCTGTCGTCATCGTCGTCTCGAACCCGCTGGACGAGATGACCGCGCTCGCGCAGCTCGCCACCCAGTTCCCGAAGAACCGGGTGCTCGGGCAGGCCGGCATGCTCGACACCGCCCGGTTCAGCAACTTCGTCGCCGAGGCGCTGAACGTGCCGGTGGCGTCGGTACGCACCCTGACCCTGGGCTCGCACGGCGACACCATGGTCCCGGTGCCGTCGAAGAGCACCGTCAACGGCAAGCCGCTGCGCGACGCGATGCCGGCCGAGCAGATCGAGGAGCTGGTCGTCAAGACCCGCAACGGTGGCGCCGAGGTGGTCGCGCTGCTCAAGACCGGCTCGGCGTACTACGCCCCGTCGGCCGCCGCGGCCCGGATGGCGAAGGCTGTCGCGGAGGACTCCGGCGAGGTCATGCCGGTCTGCGCCTGGGTCGACGGCGAGTACGGCATCTCCGGTGTCTACCTCGGTGTCGAGGCCGAGATCGGCGCCGAGGGCGTCAAGCGGGTCGTCGAGACCGACCTGGACGCCGACGAGCGTGCCAGCCTCCTGGAGGCGGCCGAGGCCGTCCGCGCGAAGCAGGGCGACATCTCCAGCATGTGATCGACCCAGCAGTACGCAAGGGGGCGGGGGGGGGCGCCCCCGCCCCCCACCGCCCTGTTTCGTGAGGGCCG
>NZ_JBSFBM010000424.1:0-5026 GCF_053592955.1 Micromonospora sp. NPDC002411
TCGCCATGGACAGTGGTGGCACGTCGGTGCCGGTCTCGGCCGACCTCACCGTCCGACCGGGACGGCGGGCGGCGGTGACGGTACGGGCTCCGGCGGCACACCCAGGTAAGGCCGGCATACGATGCCGGTCATGACCTCACCGATCATGTCCGAGTCCGAGGTGCGGGCCGCCGTCGAGCGGGAGATGCCCGGCGTACGCGCCGACCTGGAACGCCTCGTCCGCATTCCCGGCATCGCCTTCGAGGGTTTCGACCACTCGCACGTGGAACGTTCCGCCGAGGCGGTCGCCGAGTTGCTGCGCGGCTGCGGCCTGGACGTCGAGATCGTGCGTTCCGGCGGCCAGCCCGCGGTGATCGGCCGTCGGGCAGCCCCGCCCGGTGCGCCCACCGTCCTGCTCTACGCCCACCACGACGTGCAGCCGGTCGGCGACCGGTCGCTGTGGGAGTCCGACCCGTTCGAGCCGGTGGAGCGCGACGGCCGGCTCTACGGCCGGGGCGCGGCCGACGACAAGGCCGGCATCATGGCGCACGTCGCGGCACTGCGGGCGTACGGGGACGCGCTGCCGGTCGGCGTGGTGCTCTTCATCGAGGGTGAGGAGGAGTACGGCTCCGACTCGCTGGAGCAACTGCTGATCGATCACCGCGACGAGATCGCGTCGGACGTCATCGTGATCGCCGACTCCGGCAACTGGGACATCGGCGTACCGGCGTTGACCACCTCCCTGCGCGGCATCGTCAACTGCTTCGTCGAGGTGCGCACGCTGGACCACGCCGTGCACAGCGGCATGTTCGGCGGTGCGGTACCGGACGCGCTCACCGCGCTGGTCCGGCTCCTGGCGACCCTGCACGACGACGCCGGTGACGTGGCCGTGGAGGGGCTGGTCGCCAAGGTGGGCGCCACCGTCGACTACCCCCAGGACCGGGTGCGGGCCGAGGCCGGGCTGGCCGACGGCGTGCAGTTCATCGGCACCGGCCGGATCACCGACCGGATCTGGACCAAGCCCGCGCTGGCGGTGCTCGGCATCGACGCGCCCTCCACCGGCGAGGCGCCGAACGCCCTGGTGCCGGCCGCGAAGGCGAAGCTCAGCATCCGCCTGGCCCCGGGTGACGACCCCAAGCGGGCGTACGCGGCGGTGCGCGCGCACCTGGAGAAGCACGCGCCGTGGGGCGCCCAGGTGACGGTCAGCTTCGAACACGACGGCAACCCGTGCGTGATCGACGCGTCCGGGCCGATGTTCGACGCCGCCCGATCGGCCTTCCGGACCGCCTGGGACGGCACCGACCCGGTGGACATCGGCATCGGTGGTTCGATCCCGTTCATCGCCACCTTCCAGGAGATGTTCCCGAAGGCGGCGATCCTGGTGACCGGTGTGGAGGACCCGCACGCCCGCGCGCACGGTCCGAACGAGAGCCTGCACCTGGGGGAGTTCGCCCGGGTCTGCCTCGCCGAGGCCCTGCTGCTGGGCAACGTCGCCGCTGCGGGAGGCGCGGGCCGTTAAGCCCGCACCCCCACCCCACACCTGAGATCCGCGCAACAGCACTGTTGTTGCTGCCTCCCGCTTGTCGGAGGCAGCAACAACCGGGAAGTTGCGCGGATCTTGGCGGCGGGGCGGGGCCGGGCGGGTCAGCCCGCGCGGGCAGTTGGGTAGCGACACGGCAACTTTGCGCCTGATCTGGCGCTTTACGGCGTGTCGCATGGTCAGCTGTTATAGCCTTTCGAACATGAGTACGAACGAGGTGATGGCCCGGTTGGGGGCCGCTGTCAGCGCGTTGGGGGACGTCGACGTCTCCGCGTGGTCCGAGGACACGCTCAACGAGCAGCTCGGTGAGCTCTCCGCCGCACTGGTCGCCCTCGACTCGGTGCTCTCCCGCGTGGCCGGCGAGGTTCGCGCCCGGGGGTTGCGCATCGAGGAGCCTGTCTCCGCGTAGGGCCTGTTCCATGAGCACTGGCCGGCCTGCGGTGGACCCGGCTCGACCGCCCTCATGAAACAGGCAGTGATCGTCGTCCGCATGGGCGGGCGGCACCCTCCCGACACCGCCCGGGCACGGCAATGCCCGGGCGGTGTCGGAGGTGACTGGCAGGATGAGCTGCGTGCGGTTCCTTGACCTGGCAGCCACCTCCGCCGCCGTCGCCGCCACCAGCGGCCGGCGCGCCAAGGTGGAGCTGCTCGCTGATGCGCTGCGCCGGCTGGACCCGGGTGAGGTCGAGCCCGGCGCCGGCTATCTCGCCGGTGAGCTGCGCCAACGGCAGACCGGGGTGGGCTACGCGAGCCTGCGTGACCTGCCAGCGCCGGCCGCCGAGCCGACGTTGACAGTGGCGGGCGTGGACGCGGCCATCGAGCAGATCTCGGCCGCGCGGGGCGCGGGTTCGCAGTCCCGGCGGCGGGCGCTGCTCGGGGCCCTCTACGCGGCGGCGACCGCCGACGAACAGCGACTGCTCACCGGTCTGTTCAGCGGTGAGCTGCGCCAGGGCGCCCAGGCAGGGCTGCTCGCCGACGCGGTGGCCCGGGCCGCCGAGGTGCCGGTGGCAACCGTCCGGCGGGCCCTCCTGCTCGCCGGTGACCTGCGCGTCGTCGCGGTGGCCGCGCTGACCGGAGGAGCCGCCGAGTTGGCCGGGTTCGGCCTCCAGGTCGGCCGTCCGCTGGCACCGATGCTCGCGCAGAGCGCCTCCTCGGTCGACGAGGCGCTCGCCGCGACCGGCACGCCGGCGGTGGTCGACGTGAAGCTCGACGGCATCCGCATCCAGGTGCACCGCTCCGGCGCCGACATCGCCGTCTTCACCCGCAGCCTCGACGAGATCACCGCCCGGGTGCCCGAGGTGGTCGCCGCGGTCCGTGCGCTGCCGGGCCGTGAGTTGGTGCTCGACGGCGAGGCGATCGGCCTGGACGAGACGGGCCGGCCACTGCCGTTCCAGCAGACGTCGAGCCGGGCCGCCCGACGCACCACCCCCAGCACCACCGGGCGCACACCTGTCGCCCCGGCGGTGCTCGCGGCAGCCGCCACCACCGGCACGGCAGTGCTCACGCCGTACTTCTTCGACCTGCTGCACCTCGACGGCGAGGATCTGATCGACCTGCCCGGCCGGGAGCGGTGGGCCGCCCTCGCGGGGGCGGTGGACTCGTCGCTGCTGGTCGGTCGGATGGAGGTCGACGGCCCTGAGCAGGCTGCCGCCGCGTTCGCCGCCGCACTCGACGCTGGGCAGGAGGGCGTGGTGGTCAAGGCCCCGGACGCCCCCTACGACGCCGGTCGGCGTGGTGCCGCCTGGGTCAAGGTCAAGCCCCGGCACACCCTCGACCTGGTGGTGCTCGCCGTCGAGTGGGGCAGTGGCCGGCGCAAGGGTTGGCTGTCCAACCTGCACCTGGGCGCACGCGACCCGCACACCGGCGGCTTCGTCATGCTCGGCAAGACGTTCAAGGGGCTCACCGACGAGGTGCTGCGGTGGCAGACCGAGCGCTTTCTCGACCTCGCCGTGGAGCGCGGCGACTGGGTGGTCCGGGTCCGACCCGAGCAGGTCGTGGAGATCGCCTTCGACGGGGTGCAGACCAGTTCCCGCTATCCGGGTGGGATGGCGCTGCGTTTCGCCCGCGTGGTGCGGTATCGCGACGACAAGTCCGCCGCCGAGGCGGACACCATCGACGCTGTCCGGGCCATCCACGCCGGCCGCCCCACCGGTTGACCAGCGGTCCCGGCCCGGTTCACCTGACGGACAGCGACCTCGCGTAGTTCACCTGGTTGTTCAGGTGCTGCACCTGGATCTGGTCGCTGACCGGGATCCTCGCCACGTACTGCTGCGCGCCGTTGGTGACCGTCACCTGCACCGTGCCGTGGTGCCGGGTCTCCTTCACCAACAGGAACAGGAGGCTGAAGAAGGCCAGGCAGAAGAAACCGACGATGGCGCAGACCAGTGCCCAGGTCGCCACCTTCTCCTCGCGCTGCCAGTAGTCGGCCACGTGCCAGGTGGCACCGGCCAGCGGCAGCACCCCGGTCGGCGTACGGATGATCGGTGGGCACACGGCGATCTCGGCGATCTGCACCGCTACTACCTCCGGCCCGCCCGTGTAGCCGGCCAGGGCCGGGTTCGGGGCCATCGGGGTCGGTGGGTACGGCCCGACCGCCGGCCACGCCCCGGCCGGCTGCGCGGGCGGCCCGGAGAACGGCGCTGGTGGCCCCGAGAATGGCGCGGGCGGCCCGGAGAGCGGTGTGGCGGGGAACGGCGTGGTGGGCGGTGGCGTGGCGAACGGCGCGGTCGGCTGCTCGGCGGCCCACGGGTCGGTAGGCGGCTGCGTCTGGTGACCCGGAACCGGCTCGGGCAGTGGTGCCGTGGGATCCACGCTCATCGGCACCCCCAAGGTGACGTGATCACCCGGCGGAGACTACCGGCTGCCCTGGTGTCCCGGGTGCCCCCGAGTGTCCGGTCGAGACGCCGGCACGGGCCCGGTCAGACGGACGCGCTCGGCGCGGGCTCGGCCGCCCGGTCCAGCGGTGCCTCGGGAGCGCCGAGACCGGCGGCTCGACGTGCCTCGCGGCGGGCCACCCAGCCGTAGCCGAACAGGGCCATCACCGCGAAGAGCCACCACTGCACGACGTAGCCGAAGTTCTGCCAGTTGTTGGCGTGCCCGACCGGCACCGCCTTGAACACCGGGTCGGCCGCCGGGGTCTGCTCGTCCAACAGCAGGTACGCGCCGTAGACCGGGTAGGGCAGCTCGTCGGCCAGCCGGGACACCCCGATCCGTCGGATCTCCAGCCGGCCGTCACGCCGCTCGGCGGCGCGGGCCCCGCTCTCGGTCTCGTGCACCCGGCCGACCACCGTCACGTCGCCGGTCGGCACCGCCGGCACCGTCGGCTGGGCGGTGGCCGCCCCACCCGGCGCCGGGGGGATCCAACCCTGGTCCACCAGCAGTGCAGTGCCGTCCGCGAGCACCAACGGGGTGAGCACCTCGAAGCCGACCCGGCTGTCCACCGTCCGACCACGGACCAGCACGGTGTTCGCCGGGTCGTACCTGCCGGTGACGGTGACCCGGGTCCAG
>NZ_JBSFBM010000425.1:0-5022 GCF_053592955.1 Micromonospora sp. NPDC002411
CTACACCGCGGACCAGGAGGTCGACGACCTCGCCGTCGTGCTGGAGCACACCGGGTCGGGCAACGTCATCGGCCACAGCAGCGGAGGTTTCCTGGCGCTCGAAGCCGCACGTCGACTGCCGATCGACCGGCTCGCCCTCTACGACGCCGCGATCTCGATCGACGGCAGCTTCCCGTCGGCGTGGCTGCCGGCCGCGCGGGCGGCAGCGGAGGCCGGTGACACCGCCAAGAGTCTCGCCATCACGACCGCGGGGATCAACTCGCACATGGCAGCGGGACGACTCCCGCTCGGCGTCCGGACCGCGATCATCCGCGCCTTCCTGCGGACGCCGATCGGCCGGACCATGGGTGACCTGCTGCCGACCACATTGGAGGAGACGGCGCTGATCCTGGCGCACGACGGGCCGGCCACCCGGTGGGCCGGGGTGAGCGCCGAGGTGCTGCTGGCCTGCGGCGCCGACGGTCCGCCCTACTACGTCGAGCAGAACGCGGCGCTGGCCCGTGCCCTGCCGCGCGCCCGGACGCTGACGATCGTGCGCAGCGGCCACGACGCCATCAACCGGGCGCACCCGAGGATCGTCGACCCGCTCGTTGAGTTCTTCGCAGCGCCGGTGACGCCGGAGCGGGCGCGTCACTGACGAGCGGCGCACGATCGCGCACCGTCATGGATCTTGGCTAGGCTGGTGGGCATGCCCGCACACCAGCCGCACCGCCACGACGACGGCCGGAGGTGGGCCCACGCCACGGCCCCGGCGCGCCCGATCGAGCCGGCCGGCTGGTGAGCGACGTACCCGCGCCCGCCCAGCGAGGCGGGCCGGCCACAGTCCCACCCCACCGATCCGGTTGGGCCGCCCGCTGCGCCCGACTCTCCCGGTCGCGCCCCTTCGAGATCGCCATCGTCGTGGTCATCCTCGCCAACGGGATAGTGCTCGGCCTGGAGACCTACGACGACCTCAGCCCGGCCGGCACGGCACTGCACTGGCTGGAGTTGTTCTTCCGCGCCGTCTTCGTCGTCGAGATCGGTGTCCGACTCGCTGCGTACGGCAGGCGTCCACAGGACTTCTTCCGGCACGGCTGGAACGTCTTCGACTTCGTGGTGATCGCCGCCATCTTCATACCGGGCCTGCACGGCGATCCGGCACTGCTGCGGGTCGTGCGGGTCGCCCGCATGGTGCGGCTGGTGCGGTTCTCGCCGGGTCTGCGGACCATCGTCTCCGCGCTGTGGCGCAGCCTGCCGGGCGTCACCGGCTTCCTCGCCCTGGCGGTGGTGACGCTCTACGTGTACGGCATGGCCGGCTGGTTGATCTTCGGCAACAGGTATCCGGAGGAGTACGGCGACATCGGCCGGTCGTTGCTGACATTGTTCGTGCTGCTGTCGCTGGAGACGCTGCCGGACCTCATCGAGCAGGGCATGGCCATCTCGCCGTGGACGCTGCTCTACTACGTCAGCTACGTCGTCATCACCGTCAACCTGCTTCTCAACATCCTCATCGCCGTCATCGTCAACTCGATGGAGGAGGCACGCCGGTTGGAGATGACCGAGCGGTTGGCCCCCGACTACGACGAGGACGGCGACGGCGTACCGGACGAGGTGGACCGCATCGCGCTGACCCAACGGCTGGACGACCTGCGGGCGGTCATCGCCGAGTTGGAGCGGGAGTTGCGGATCGACCGGGAGGACGGGCACGGCCGGCCGCACCGGGACGGCACCCGCACCAGACGGTGATCCGACACTCGCGCTGCGTACTCCGGTTCGGATAGTGTCGGCCGCGGTCCCACCGCTTCGGCCGAAGGGGCACCAGCATGACGTCCACTGTCGACAATGCCCAGTCCACCCCCGACGTCGCCGACACGCTCGGCGCCGTCATCGACGAGGTGATCCGGCCGCAGGCGGCGTCGGTCGACCGGGAGGGCGTCTTCCCCCGGTCGGGTGTCGACGCCCTCGGCGCGGCCGGCCTGCTCGGTCTGGCCTCCTCCACCGAGGTCGGCGGCGCCGGCCACGGCATGCGGACGGTCGCCGAGGTCGTCGAGCGGCTGGCCGCCGAGTGCGGCTCCACAGCGATGGTGGTGCTCATGCACTACGCGGCGACCGCGGTGATCGAGGCGCACGGCCCGCGCGAGGTCCGCGCGGCCATCGCGACCGGCGGCCACCTCACCACCCTGGCCTTCTCCGAGTACGGGTCACGCAGCCACTTCTGGTCGCCGACCGGCACCGCCACCGCCACCGACGAGGACAGCGTCCGCCTCGACGCCCGCAAGAGCTGGGTCACCTCGGCCGGCGAAGCCACCAGCTACGTCTGGTCGAGCCTCCCGTTGTCCCGCGACGCCGGCCCGATGACGCTGTGGCTCGTACCGGCCGACAGCGCCGGCCTGACCGTGACCGGGAGCTTCGACGGGCTCGGCCTGCGCGGCAACGGCTCCCGGCCAATGACCGCCGACGGGCTGCTGGTCCCGTCGACGGCGATGATGGCTGCCGACGGGGCGGGGCTCGACACCGCGCTCGGCGCGGTCCTGCCCTGGTTCCTGGTGCTCAACGCCGCGTTCTGTCTCGGCCTCGCCGACAGCGCGGTCGCCGAGGCGGGCCGGCACCTCACCGCGACGACGCTCACCCACACCGGCGCCGCCCTGCGCGACGCGCCGGTCACCCGCCGGGACCTCGCCCGACTGATGATCCGCACTCATGCGCTGCGCGCCTTCCTGGGCGACACCCTCACCGCCTTGGAGACCGGGCGTGACGACGCGATGCTGCGCGTGCTGCAGGTCAAGGCGCTCGCCGGGGAGACCGTCGCCGAGGTGACCGACGGCGCGATGCAGCTCTGCGGTGGCAGCGCGTTCCGCAAAGAGTTGGGCCTTGAGCGTCGCTTCCGCGACTCGCGCGCGGCCCGGGTGATGGCACCCACCACCGACGCGCTGTACGACTTCGTCGGCCGGGTCGCCACCGGTCTGCCACTGCTCGACGAGGCGAATCGCTGATGCCGGCGCCCGGCGTCCTGATGGGAGCGGTCGCGTACGACCCCAAGGTGGTGACCATCTGGGAGGGTTTCCGCGCCTGGCTGCGCGGCCGCGGCCTGGACTTCGACTTCGTCCTCTACTCGCACTACGAGCGACAGGTCGAGGATCTCGTCGCCGGGCGGATCGACGCGGCGTGGAACTCTCCCCTGGCCTGGTTACGCGCCGAGCGACTGGCGGTCGCCACGGGCACGAGCGTGCGCGCGCTGACCATGCGCGACACCGACCAGGACCTCACCTCGGTCGTGGTGGTCCGGGCCGACTCACCGGTGCGTACCACAGCGGACCTGGCCGGGATGACGGTCGCCGTCGGAGCGGTGGACAGCCCCCAGGCGACGTTGATTCCGCTGGGTCACCTCGCGGCGGCCGGGGTCGCTGTCGACGTACGCCGCTTCGACGTCGGCGTCGGCCTGCACGGCGACCACATCGGTGGTGAGCGCGACGCCGCCCGCGCCCTGACGGCCGGGGAGGTCGACGCCGCCTGCATGATCGACGCCAACCACCTGGCGTTCGTCCGGGAGGGCACCCTGCCGCCCGACGGCACCCGGATCATCGCGCAGACCACACCGTACGACCACTGCAACATGACGGTCCGCGAACCGGAGTCCGCCGGGGTCCGGCTCTTCGGCACGCTGCTGCTCGGCATGTCGTACGCCGATCCGCAGGTGCGCCCGCTGCTCGACCTGGAAGGGCTGACGGCCTGGAAGGACGGCCGGACCACCGGATACGACGCCCTGGCCGGTGCTGTCGATGCCACCGGCTTCTACTCCCCCGACGGGCGGGTGACGGCCTCGGACTACCGGCCGTGAGCGCGGCACCGGCCGCCGAGGTCGACCTCGGCGACCTGGGTTTCGGCCGGGGCGCGCACCTGCTCGTGCAACGCGCCCTGGCCGGGCTGCCGCCCGGCGGCCGGTTGGCGGTCTCCGGCCGCGACCCGGCTTTGCGAGTACACCTGCCCGCCTGGTGCCGTGGCCGGGGCCATCGGGTCGAGTCGCCCGAGCGTGACGACCGGAGCGACCTGGTCGCGGTGATCGTGCGGGGTACGGCGGACGACGACCGTTGGTTCGGCGCGGAGCGGGCCGGGCCAGCCCTGCCGACGGCGCTCAACAGCCGCCCGCCGGCGCGGTGGGGGCTGGGTGCCCGGGGCGCGCTGCTGGAAGCCGGTGGCCCCGAGGCCCGGTTCGATCTGGACGACCGTGACCTGGTGTGGGCCGACGTCGCTCCGCATCTCTACGCCCAGGCGGCGGCACGGCAGTGGGACCCGCAGACCGCGGTGCCGTGGGACGACCCGTTCGCGTTACCGGCCGACGTCGAGGCCGCTGTGGTGCAGGTGATGACCTACCTGGTCGAGAACGAGCAGGCCGCTCTCGTCGTGCCGGCCCGGTTCGTGGGGCGCATCCACCCGCATTTCCGGGAGGTGGTGCAGCTCCTCGCCGTGCAGATGGCCGACGAGGCCCGACACATGGAGGTGTTCGGTCGGCGGGCGCTGCTGCGCGGCAGCGAAATGGGTACGTCGTCCGCCGGCGGTCGACAGTCGCTGTTCACGCTCGTCGCGGAGTCCGACTTCGCGTTGGCCTCGTTCCTGCTCTCCGTGCTCGGGGAGGGCAGCTTCGTCGACCTGCTCTCGTTCCTGCACCAGTTCGCGCCGGACCCGGTGACGCGCCGGATCTGCTGGCTCGCCATGCAGGACGAGCGCCGGCACGTGGTGTTCGGCATGGCCCACCTGGAGCATCAGGCACGGCTCGACCCGCTGCTGCGCGACCGGCTGCGGGCGGCCATCCACCGTCGCCACGACGCGCTCGCCGACACCGCCGGCCTCAACGCGGACGTCTTCGACGCGCTGGTGGTGCTCGCCGCGGGTGGATGGCATCCCGACGACGTGGCCGCCGGCTTCGACCGGGTGCAGGCCCTGCAACAGGCGATGGACCAGGGTCGTCAGCGCCGGCTGGTCCGCCTGGGTTTCCGGCCGGACGAGGCTGCCGCGCTGTCGGCCCTGCACACCCGCAACTTCATG
>NZ_JBSFBM010000426.1:0-5001 GCF_053592955.1 Micromonospora sp. NPDC002411
CCGACACTGACCCGGCGACCCGCCAGCCCCAACGAAACGACCCGCCGCGAGGTCTGACCTGGCACACCGCACCGGCCGGTACGGCGATCGGGTGCTCGACCTGGCCGCCCCCGCCGACGCCACGGTCCACCCCGGTTGGGACGCGCCGGACGCGCTCACCCGACGGTCGACCACCCCTGCTGCGGCGACCACCGTCACCCTGCGCGAGGCGGTGGCGACCAGCTACCGGCTGCTGGCACCGGACGAGCGGGCGGCGCTGCGGCAGCTCGCCGTGTTCGGCAACCGCTGGTCGGTGGAGTTGGCCGAGGAGATGCTCGCCGACGAGGCCGACCAGGACGGGACGGTGGCGATCGATCCCGTCCCCCGGCTGGACCGGTTCGTCGAGCTGGGGCTGCTGAGCGTACGCGGCACCGGTTCGTTCCGGTTCCGGCTTCTCGACGCGGTCCGCGAGTACGCCGTCGAGCAGGCGGCCGGCGAGGGCGAGTTGACCTGCATCCGGCGGCGACACGCGGAGGTGATCGCACGGTTGGTGGCGCGGACCGCTGTCGACCTCGTTGGTCCGCGTTCGTCCGACGCGGTGCACCGGCTGGACGAGATGACCAGTGACATCAGCTCGTCGCTGGCCCACGCGGCCACCGACGACCCGTTGACGGCGCTGCGGCTGGCGGCCTGCCTGACCCGTTGGTGGCGGTTCCGTGGGCGCGATGTCATCGGGCGGCGGTGGTTGCACCGCCTGCTGGCGGACCCGCGTACCGCCGATGCCGACCCGATCCTGCGGGCCTGGGCCGCCCTCGGGGTCGCCCGCCTCGCGGCCGAACACGGTGCGGGTGCCGAGGAGCTGCCGACGGCGCGTGCGGCGTTGGAGACCTTCCGGCAGGCCGGCGATGTCACAGGTGAGCTGGAGGCGCGGAACGTGCTCGGCACACTGTTGATCGCCGTCGGCCGACAGGACGACGCGCGCGAGCAGGCCGAGGTGGTGCTGCGGCTGGCGGCCCGTGACGGGCGGGCCCGGGACCTGGCGGTGGCCCAGAACAGCCTCGCCTGGCACGAGATCCGGACCGGTGACCTGGCTGCGGCCCGACGCCGGCTCGCCGCGGCGGACCGACTCGCCGCCGAGAGCGGGGAGCAGCGGCTGCGGGTGCTGGTCTGGGCCAGCCGAGCCGAGATCGCCCGCCTGGAGGGTTGGTACGCCGACGCCGTCGACCGTGGTCGGCGGGCGATGGCGGCGTTGTCCGAGCTGGGTGACCAGGGGCGCCGACGCCGAACGCTCGGGACTGTCGGGCTGGCACTGGCCCAGGACGGGCGTGCCGTGGAGGCGACCAAGGTGCTCGCCGAGTTACGCGCGGGGATGGCCGAGGCTGCGGCGGCGGGATCGGTGCGAGCACCAGCTGGGTGGGCCGTGCCACGCCAGCGCTCCGATGACATGGCGCTGTCCGGGGACGGGCCGGATGTGGGTCTCTGCGCGCTGATCGAGGGCAATCTGGCGTTGCACAGGGGTGACCGGGAGTTGGCTGCCGAGTGGTTCGCCGCCGCTGCCGAGGCGGGCCAGGATCGGCGGGACGTGGTGGAGGCGCTGGTGGGGCTGGCCGCGAGCACCGCTGACCCGGCAGTCCTCGATCGGCTCGACCAGGCGTGTCGGGAGAGCGGTATCGCGCTGCTGCCCCACGAGTCGGGACTGCTCTACGCGTTGACCGCCGACCGGGACGGACCGGCGGCCCCGTAGCGGCCCTGGGCGGATGCTCCTAGCGCAGTCGACGACCACCGGGCGACGGGAGAGTGGCGCGGGCGAAGAGCCCCCTTGGTGCTACCCCTCGCTGATCGCCCGCGCCGTCACCCCCCGGTTGATCCCCGGTGCTGGAAGCCTGCCACCGCCACAACGGCAGAAAGTCGACTTGGCCCGAATCATCCAGCTTGGTGGGGTCAGTTCTGCCGGTCTTTCTGCCGGTGCGGGCACCCCGCCGCCCGGGGTGCTCTCAGGGTTGATTGGTAGCGGTCTCCTGCGCGAAGGTGGTGTCGTCGCTGCCGGCGGTGGCGCACGGATGCGCGGCGTCGCGGACCCGCCGCAGCCCGTCGAGGAGGGCGGTCAACGCCTCGGGGTCGAGCTGGCCGGTGAACCACTGCTCGATCATCTGCAGGTGACCGGGCAGCGTCTCGTTCAGGCGCTGCATCCCTGCGGCGGTGACGACCGCGTACGAGCTGCGCCGGTCGTTCGGGCAGGCCCGACGGGTGAGGAGGCCGTCACGTTCCATCCGGTCCACCACGCGGGTCACCCCGCTGGTCGACAGTGAGGTCTGCGCGGCGAGGTCGGTCATGCGTAGCTGGTTGCCCGGCGAGCGGGCCAGTCGGGTGATGACCTCGAACTCGACCGCGGAGAGGCCGTGCTCCTCGAGTTGGGCGTTGAACCGGGCGGACAGCCCGGCGTGTGCCTCGAAGAGCAGGCCGACGGCGGTGATCCGGGGATCGTCGAAGACGTTGGTCACGCGTTCATCCTAGCAGTACTTGACACAGGGAATGTTGTTACGGTTATAGTTGCTCAAGCAGTCGTTGGGCTACTAAACAATTCTCCTGGAGGACAGCAGCATGACCAGCAGCATCGATGCGGTTACCCGCGACTGGGACGGCCTCACCATCCCGACGGCCGGCACCTACGCGCTGGACGTGGCGCACAAGCGGGTCGGCTTCGTTGCCCGGCACATGATGGTGAGCAAGGTCCGCGGTGAGTTCAACGAGGCGACCGCCACCATCACCGTCGCGGAGGACCCGCTGCAGTCGTCGGTCGTCGCGACCATCCAGGCCGCCAGCATCGACACCACGCAGGCCGACCGGGACGCCCACCTGCGCAGCCCCGAGTTCCTGGACTCCGACAAGTTCCCGACCCTCGAGTTCCGCAGCACCGGGGTCAAGTCCCGTAACGGCAACGAGTTCGTGCTCGCCGGCGAGCTGACCATCAAGGACGTCACCCGCCCGGTCGAGCTGGAGGTGGAGTTCGAGGGTGTCGGCCGCAGCCCGTTCGGCCAGGACATCTTCGGCTTCTCCGCGAGCACCGAGATCGACCGCGAGGAGTTCGGCCTGACCTGGAACGTCGCCCTGGAGACCGGGGGCGTGCTGGTCAGCCGCAAGATCAAGATCGAGATCGAGGGTGAGGCCGTCCGTCAGGCCTGAACCCTCCCGGATCACCGGTACGCAGGGCCCGCGCCGCACGTCGGCGCGGGCCCTGCGTCGTGGTAATTGTCACGAGTTGTTCGCACCGCCATCGGGTCGTGTCGGCCGGCCACGGGGTACAGATGGCGCCACGAGAGCCGTCCGCTCGGGTCGAGGTTGGATCACCGCCGTCGGCCTCTGGCCCCGGTCAGGTGGGCGCTCTTACCGTTGATGGTTCACAATGCGCTTTCCGGGACGGCAGGATCCCGACCGCGCCGGCTGTCGGGAGGACACATGGGCAGGGACGTCTCACAGGGCGCCTTCACCCGGGATGATCGCGTCCGATACCGGCAGAAGGTGCGGCGGTGCCTCGACGTCTTCGCCCTCATGCTCGACGACTTCGGGTTCGACGCCGACCGGCCGATGACCGGCCTGGAGATCGAACTCAACCTGGTCGACTCGACGGCCGAACCGGCGATGCGCAACGAGGAGATCCTCGCCGACATCGCCGATCCGCTCTTCCAGACAGAGCTGGGGCAGTTCAACCTCGAACTCAACGCCGAGCCCCGGCTCATCGAGGGCGCCGGCTTCGCCGACTACGAACGTGACCTGCGCGGCAGCCTGTCCCGGGCCGACGAACGCGCGGCCCGGTCCGACGCGAAGATCGTCCTGGTCGGCATCCTGCCCACCCTCACCGAGGGGCACCTGGTCGAGGACAATCTCTCCACCAACGAGCGCTACCGGGTGCTCAACGACCAGATCGTCGGCGCCCGCGGCGAGGACATCGAACTGGACATCCGTGGCGTCGAGCAACTGCGGACGCACACCGACTCGATCGCCCCCGAGGCCGCCTGCACCAGCCTCCAGTTCCACCTCCAGGTGGCACCCGACAGCTTCGCCGACTACTGGAACGCCTCCCAGGCCATTGCCGGTGTGCAGGTGGCGGTCGGAGCGAACAGCCCCTTCCTGTATGGCCGCCAACTCTGGGCGGAAACCCGGATCGCCCTGTTCCAGCAGGCCACCGACACTCGTCCCGACGAGCTCAAGGCCCAGGGGGTACGCCCGCGGGTGTGGTTCGGCGAGCGATGGATCACCTCGATCTTCGATTTGTTCGAGGAGAACGTGCGGTACTTTCCGCCGTTGCTGCCGATCTGCGAGGACGAGGACCCGGTGGAGGTGCTGCACGCCGGCGGCGTGCCGAAACTCGGGGAGTTGCGGCTGCACAACGGCACTGTCTACCGGTGGAACCGCCCGGTCTACGACATCATGAACGACCGCCCGCACCTGCGGGTCGAGAACCGGGTGCTGCCGGCCGGCCCGACGGTGGTGGACATGCTCGCCAACGCGGCCTTCTACTTCGGTTTGGCGCGTGGTCTGGCCGAGGCGGACCGTCCGATCTGGAGCCAACTCACCTTCAGCTCCGCCGAGGAGAACTTCCACGCCGCCGCCCGACGTGGCCTCGACGCCGTTCTGCACTGGCCCGGGCTCGGTGACGTGCCGGTCACCAAGCTGGTGCTGGAGCAGTTGCTGCCCACCGCGGCGGCCGGCCTGGACGGGTTCGGTGTCGCGGCGGCCCAACGGGACCGGTTGCTCGGCATCATCGAGCAGCGCTGCCGGACCGGCCGCAACGGCGCCGTCTGGCAGACCGAGGCGGTCTGGGCGGCGGAGCGGCAGCACGGCATGGACCGGAAGGCCGCGCTCCACCACATGGTCCAGCGCTACGCGGAACTCCAGCGCTCCAACGAACCCGTCCACACCTGGCCGGCGTTCCACGTGCTGGCCACCGCCAACCCGATCGAGTACGAGGGCACCTACCCGCTGCCCGAGGCGCAACTGGACCGGTTCCTGCTGCGGGTCTCG
>NZ_JBSFBM010000427.1:0-4990 GCF_053592955.1 Micromonospora sp. NPDC002411
CACGGCGCGGCGCAGACCCGGCAGAGCCAGAGCGGGCGCAGTGGCAGGTGCCCTTTCGCCAAGAGGGATGGGCCGGTACCCAGCCGACGTGTGTGCGGGCGAACTGGTTGCTCGCTCCCCGCGCCCAGCCGTGCCGCTCGCCCGCCGTCACCGGAGGTGCTGGGACGCCGGCCGCCGCGCAGAACGCGGGCACCCACTGCGAGGCGGCGGCGGGCTCGTCGTCGCAGACGTTGACGACGCCGGCCGGCCACTCCAGTGCCGCGGCCGCGGCAGCGACGGCGTCGTCGACATGCAGCAGGCTGCTCACGTCCGCGTCGGCGGGGACCCTGCCGGCGGCGGCGAACTGGGCCATCAGACCGTCGCGGGCGTACCAGGTGTCAGGGCCGTAGAGGGTGCCGTACCTCAGCACGACCCACTCGGGCACCTCCCGGACGGCGGATTCGAGCGCGGCGACACCGGCCACACTGGTCTGTCGCGGCTCTTCGGCGCCGAGGTCGAGCGGGGTCTCTTCGGTCGCGGGATCGGCGCCCGGCTCGTACGCCCAGGCGATGCTCTGAGCCACGATCCGGCGTACCCCGGCAGCGAGCGCCGCGTCGACCAGATTGCGGGTCCCGTCCCGACGCAGCCGCGCATTGGCGGCGAGGTCGCCCGTGCTCAGACTGGTCAGCTGGTGCATCACGACGTCCGGCCGGGCGTCGCGAACCGCTGCCACCACCGCGTCGCGGTCGAGCACGTCGACAGCGAGCGGGCCGTTGCGGGCCAACCCGATGACCTCATGCCCCTGGGCGGTCAGGAGCGGTTCGAGCCGGCGGCCAATGACGCCGGTCGAACCGGCGAGAACGATACGCATGACTGTGCTTCTCCGTCAGTTCGGCCGGAATGTGCGGCGGTCTTTGCGCTGTTCGAGCTCCTCAGGGCTCACCAGCACCAGCATTTCCCGGCCGGGCGCGCACACCATGACGACCAGGAATTTGCTCACCCGATCGGGCAGGTTGTTGGCGGACCGGTAGTGGATGACGTCGCCGCCAGGCTCCCAGAACGCCTCGCCAGCCTTGATCACCCGTTCGGGCTCGCCCTCCAACTCGAAGATCATCTCGCCCTCGAGCATGTAGCCGAAGACCGGTCCGGAGTGCCGGTGTGGTGGCGTGCCCGGGTCGCCCGGTGGCAGTTCGATCGTCGCTGTCATTACATGCGAGCCCTGGGGCAGTTCCGGCGGCATCGCCGTGCCCAGCAGCACGACCTCGTTGTTCCCGATGTTCATTGTCTGCATGGATCGAACGTATCTCTGACCGGACCAACGGGATGGACCAGTTAGGGAGCAGCCTGTTGGACCAGTTGGCAAAGTCCGGACAGTGCCTCCCGCCACGCATGAGCCGGTGGCGCCGCGTACCCGAGGACCAGGGCCGCCGCCTGCCGCTCATCCACCGGATCGTGCCAGTAGGCGTTGCTGTGCAGGCCGATCAGGTGCAGCCCTCGGCGGCGACCGGCCTGAATCAGCCAGCGCTCCTGTGCCGCGGACGCCAGCGGCAGCAGTGCGTGCATGCCGGCCGCGATGCCCTCCAGTGGGGTCTGCGTCACCTCGGCCAGGCGGCTGGCCAGCTCGGTCCGGCGGCGCCGGTAGGTCAGGCGCATGCGGCGGATGTGCCGGTCGTAGTCGCCGTGCGCGAGCAGGTCGGCCATGGCCAGCTGGTCGATCGCGGAGACGGCGGCACCGGCCTCCAGGATCGTCGTCGTCAGTTCGCGACGCAGAGGCTCGGGCACGACGAACCAGCCCAGGCGGATGCCCGGCGCCAGCGACTTGCTCGTGCTGCCGGCGTACACGATTCGCTCTGGCGCTAACGCCTGCATGGCGCCCACCGGCCGCTGGTCGTAGCGGAACTCGCCGTCGTAGTCGTCCTCGATCAGGATCGCGTCGCGCTCCCGTGCCCAGGCGATGAGCCGGTAGCGGTGGCCGGGAGCGAGAACCACGCCGGTCGGGTGCTGGTGCGCCGGGGTGAGCAGCGCGGCCTGACCCGCCGCGTCGTCGGGGTTGGCGCCGCCTGCGCCGACAGTGAGCGGGGTAACCGTCAGGCCCGCGGCGCGAAGCACCATGCGGTGCGGGGCCAGACCGGGGTTCTCGGTGGCGATGGCGCGTACGCCGCGGCGGTGCAGCGTTCGCGCCAGCAGGGAGAGACCCTGGGTGAAGCCCGCCGTGATCACCACCGCGTCCGGGTCGCAGAGAACTCCACGGGTGCGCGCGAGATAACCGGCCACCGCCATCCGCAACTCCGGCAGCCCCGTCGGCTCGGGGTAGTCCAGCGTGCCGCGGGAAGCCGTTGTCAGCGCCCGGCGGACACTGTCCGCCCAAGCCGTTCGAGGGAACGAACCGAGATCGGGAATGCCCGGCCGCAACTCGATCATCGGGCCGGGCGTGGGCGACGGCCGCGGTTGCCCGCGCGAGACGGGCGGGTCATGGAGCACGTCCGCGACCCGGGTGCCCGAGCCGGGTGCCGCCACCAGCCACCCTTCCGCCACCAACTGCGCGTACGCCTGCACCACAGTGCCCCGGGCCAAGCCCAGGTCTGCGGCTAGGCTCCGGCTCCCCGGTAGACGCGACCCGGCCCGCAGCCGGCCGGTCCGAATGCTCTCCCGTAACGCGCTTTCCAGCGAACGACCCGGGAAACCCGCACCCCGATCGAACTCCAGATGTAGGTCAAGCGACTTCGCCACGAAGCAACGATCTCACCGTCCTACTCGATGGTGCGTTCGGTCAGCGCTGGAACTGGGTTAGTTTCTGTGGGTTGAGGATGATGAACAGTCGTTCGATTCCGGCGGGGGATGCCTCGATGGTGACCAACGCAATCGCTGTTCCGCGCCGTGAGGCGAGGAGCGCGGCCTGGCCGTTGGATTCGACGATCTCCAGTGAGACACCGTCGCCGAACTTCCGCATCAGTCCCAGGACGTAACGCGCGACGTTGTCACGTCCGACGATGGGCACCTGGGCCGCCCGCACGAAGCCGCCGCCGTCGGCGTAGGAGGTGGCTGTTTCGGCGAGCAGTTCCTCAAGCCGGGTCAGCTCACCGGAGCGGGCGGCGGCAAGAATGGCCCGCAGCAGTCGATCGTGGTCAGCGCGCGCGACCCGAACGCGCCGCTGCTGGACCAGGTGCGTGCGGGCGCGTCGACCGAGTTGCCGTGCGTACGCCTCGCTGACGTCGAGCACCTCCCCGATGCGCCGAAACGGGTAGTCGAACGCCTCGCGCAGCACGTACACCGCTCGCTCGGTCGGGGTGAGCCGTTCCAACAGGAGCAGCACGGCGAGTTCGAGTGACTCGGTGCGTTCGGCCTGCAGCGTTGGGTCGGCGGCGGTGTCGACGGGCTCGGGTAGCCACGGTCCGGGATACAGCTCGCGTCGGGCGTGAGCCGAGGTCGCAGCGTTCAGAGCGAGCCGGGAAGTCGTCGTTACCAGGAACCCGACAGGGTCCCGTACCTGGCTGCGATCGGTCTGTTGCCACCGAAGCCAGGCCTCCTGCACGACGTCCTCGGCCTCTGCGACACTTCCGAGCATCCGGTAGGCGATGCCGAAGAGCCGCGGACGGACCGCGCCGAACACCTCCAACGCACCGACCAGCGCCCCATCTGTCCCTTGCCCCACCATGACCGCCCGCCTCGTCGCTTCTGTCCCTGAACATGCAGGTGAGCTCGAACCGAATCCGCTGTTGCCGCTGCCGTTGGGCACCAGCGCAGACGGATACCCCTGCGGCGCCGGACTACAGCATCGGCGCATCGCGCCAGTTACCCCACCGCTGAGGCGTAGGGTCCGCGACACGGGGGCGGCCCGCTGGATCAGCGGTGGGGCCACCGGCTCGGGGCGGCGACGATTCGAGCAGACCGACACAGACCCGAACGAGCGTGCCGACGAGCCAGGTGAAAGGGTTGTCGATGCGATCCCTTTGGTCCTCCGGCATCGTGTACCAACCGGTATACGTCTCTCTCACCGCCTGTTCGGCGGCGCCGACCGAACCGACCAGGTGAAATGCGAGGTTCTTGAGGAGGCGTCGTTCGGCCACGACGACGCAGAACGCACTGGGTAGAGCGTTCGACCGGAATTGCCGGCGATTTTCGGACATCATCGTTCTCCAGTGGTCGACGGCCCGGCTCAGCGCACGGCCCGAGCCGGGGCAGAACCCCGCCGGACCGCTCCGCGGTCACGCAGCACCGTCAGCAGGATGATCAGCAGGCCGGCGAGCGCCACGGCCGCGTTTGCGGTGGTGAGGAGGATCGCCTCGCCTACGGTTGCCCCCACCATGTTCGTCAGGTGGTAGAAGAAGTGCGGCAACGCGAAGACCGAATAGGCGCCAGCGGCCGGGATGACGAAATGGGCCTTGGGTTTGACCGCCGCGATGCCCAACAGCAGGGCGATCGCCAATGATGCCGTGCCGAAGTCCCGCGCGTAGTGCTCGCTGAACGGTGGCGTGAGATCCACCGTCGGGAAGTTCGCGTAGAAGCTGGCCGGCCAGATCGCGTTCCACGCCCCGACCACGAAGTTGTCGACGAACAAGATCGCCAGCGCGATACGGATGCTGAAGGTCATGGATCGGTACTCCTTGCGCTCTGCCGGCTCGGCGTCCAGGTGTCGCCCGCGATGCGCCAGCCGATGTAGCTGCAGACCCTGGATGCCCGCCGTGGTGGACGAGTTTCACCAGTACGGACCAGGCGCGGCTCCGA
The DNA here is from genome assembly GCF_053592955.1 of Micromonospora sp. NPDC002411. Classification (NCBI taxonomy): domain Bacteria; kingdom Bacillati; phylum Actinomycetota; class Actinomycetes; order Micromonosporales; family Micromonosporaceae; genus Micromonospora; species Micromonospora sp. NPDC002411. Next base: position 4,705 of record NZ_JBSFBM010000427.1, read on the forward strand.
TTCGTGACAGCTGGCTCAGCGGCCAGCTCCGCTGTCACGAATCGGAGGGCCGCTCGGTCCAGTTCGCAGATGCCCCAGTGGTTGGCAACGGAGGAGGCACGCCATGAAGAAGGACGCTCCGGCGCGCGTGACCGGCGACTCAGACAACCGCCGGCTGCCTCGCGCTCGTCGTGCCGGTGCGGCGCTCGCGACAGCGCCCGCCCGGGTCGAGGTGGTGTTCGCCGCCGAGATCACGTCCGGCAGCACGGTCACGATCAGGGACCACACGGGGAAGGACCGGGTACGC
>NZ_JBSFBM010000428.1:0-4957 GCF_053592955.1 Micromonospora sp. NPDC002411
GTCGGCGTCGATCGGGGGATCGCCGGCGCGAGCATGGCGTTGGCGGACCCGGCGGGCGGCTCGTTCGCGCTCCGCCGGGCCGCGCCCGCGTTCACCCCGGCGGAGTACGCCCGGGCACAGGCCCTGGTCGAGTTGGCCGCCACCGTGGTCCGTCGGGCCGCCGAGCAGGTCACTCTGGTGCTGCCCGACGGTGCCGAGGTGGCCGTGCGACCGGCCTGCGCCGACGACCTGCCCGGCGTACGGGAGCTGCACGAGCTGTGTTCACCGCGCAGCCGGCACCGGCGATACCTGGGTGGGGCGGTGCTGCCGCGGCCGGATCGGCTGCGTCGGCTGCTGGAGCCGAGTCGAGGGCTGACGCTGATCGCCAGCACCACCGCCACCGACGGCATCGCCGAGTCGGTGGTCGCCATGGCGAACCTGCTCGGCGAGGGCGACGAGGCCGAGGCGGCGCTGCTGGTGCGCGACGACTGGCAGCGGCGCGGTCTCGGTACGGCGTTGCTGCGCCGGTTGGTCAAGCACGCGGACGAGGCCGGGTACGCCGCGCTGGTGCTGCACGTCCAGGCCGAGAACGCCCCGATGCTGCGTACCCTGCGCCGGCTGGGGCGGCCGGACACGACCGAGCGCGACGGCGCGTTGCTCACGGTGACCGTCCCGCTCACCCCGCAGAGGAAGGGCTCCCTGCTGACGCCGAGGGTGTAGCAGGGGCCCTTCCGCGCCTCGCGTCAGGTAGTGGGGTAGCTGCTGTAGTCGGGGAAGTTGCCGTAGAGACGACCGCTGCCGCCGACGGTGACGGCCTGGACGAGGAGGTCCCCGCCGACGAACGCGCCCTTCCAGGAGGCGCCCCGACCGCCGAACGGTTCGTCCCGGTCACCGCGTGAGCGCGGCTTGTTGATGCCCACCTTGAAGGCCTGCAGGTCCACGGCGAGCTTGGCGGCCTCCTCGGTGTCGTCGCAGGCCAGCGACGCGACCAGCGCGCCGTTGGAGGCGTTCATCGCGGCCAGCAGTTCGTCGGTGGTGTCCACCACGACGATCGTGTCGACCGGCCCGAACGGCTCGGCGTGCATCAACCGGGACCGGCCGGGCGGGGCGAGCAGCACCGATGGTGCCACGTACGCCGAGGTGTCCTGCCCGGGCAGGAACGGCGCGCCGGTGAGTTTGCCCCGGTGCAGGGGCACCGCGCCGCCGCGTACCGCCTCGTCGACCTTGCGGTGCAGTTCGTCGGCCTTGGCCGCGCTGATGAGTGGCCCGAAGTCCAGCTCGGGCAGCGGGTCGCCGGCCGCCCAGTCGTCGCCGACGGCGAGCGGGTGGCCGAATCGGACCGAGCGGACGACCGGCAGGTACATGTCGAGGAACTCGTCGACGAGGTCGCGCTGCACGACGAAGCGGGGGTACGCGGTGCAGCGCTGCTTGCCGTACTCGAAGCCCTTCCTGAGGTGGGCGGCGAGCACGTCCCACTGGGAGAAGTTCCAGATGCCCCAGGCGTTGAGGCCCTCCTGCTCGATGAAGTGTCGCTTGTCGCTGTCGAGCAGCGCGGCGGCGACCTTGCCGCCGTTGGACCGGCCGCCGACGAAGGCGACGGCGCCGATCTCGGGCGCCCGGACCAGCACCTCGGACAGTTCCTCGCCACCGCCGCTGACGAGGGTGGCGGGCAGACCGGCGCGGCGCATCAACGCGTGCGCGACGGTCAGACAGACCGCGCCGCCCTGGGACGGGGTCTTGGCGATGACGGCGTTGCCGGCCAGCAGCTGCACCAGCTCGGCGTGCACCAGGACGCTCATCGGGTAGTTCCACGACGCGATGTTGCTGACCGGGCCCGGCAGCGGCTCGCGGCCGTCGGCGAGCATCCGGTCGATCTCGTCCGCGTACCAGCGGACGCCGTCGAGCGCCCGGTCCACGTCGGCGCAGGCCAGCCGCCAGGGCTTGCCGATCTCCCAGACCAGCAGCATGGCGAGCAGGTCGCGGTGGGCGGTGAGTGATTCCAGCGCCTCGCCGACGCGGGCCTTACGGTCGGCGAGCGGGGTCCGGGCCCACGCCCGGTGCGCGGCGGCGGCGTGGGAGACCGCGGCGCGGGCGGTGTCGGCGTCGAGTCGGGGCAGGTTGATGACGACCGTGTTGTCCACCGGGGTGCGGACCGGGGCGGGCTGGCCGTCCGCCCGCCATTCGCCCTCGATCAGGTTGTGCAGAGTGGTGACACCGTCCACCTCGGCGCCGAACGCCTCCGGTGTGGCGGCCACCGCGCGGGCCAGGACCTCGGACCAGGCGGTGCCGTCGGCGAGTCGTAATGCCATCGCTTCTCCTCAGGGTCGACCGGGAACGGCGGCGTCGATGGCACCGCTGATGGTCGTACTGTCTCGCGCGAAGTAGCAGGTCGGCAACGGTGTGTCCCCTTTTCTGGGGTCGCCGGCCCGGGTGCCTGGGGGAGTCCGAGACCGCCTCGTGGACCGCGGGCGTCGACGTGCTGGCTCTTCACAACACGGCAGCCGACAGCTAGATTGACGCTCATCTGTGGGAGCGCTCCCGAGCGCGTCCCGGCTCCACCACCACCGCCGCCGGGCACCCGTTGCACCCCGAAGCCGTCCCGCCTCGGTCGGGCTGCCCGGCGGCGCCACCGACAGGAGTCCGCGATGTCCTACCCGGAACGGATCCGCCGGCGGTCTGCTGCGCAGCCGGTGCGAGATCAGCCCTGGCCGCGGCGGCTACTGGCCGCCGGGGTGGCCCTGCTCACCGGTCTGTCCCTCGTGGTCACCGGGCCGACGTCGTCGCCGGCCTCGGCCGCGCCCGCTACCTACAACTACGCCGAGGCGTTGCAGAAGTCGCTGCTCTTCTACGAGGCGCAGCAGTCCGGCCGGTTGCCGGACTGGAACCGGGTCTCCTGGCGCGGCGACAGCGCGCTCACCGACGGCGCCGGCGCGGGCCTGGATCTCACCGGCGGTTGGTACGACGCCGGTGACCACGTCAAGTTCGGCTTCCCGATGGCGTTCAGCGCCACCATGCTCGCCTGGGGAGCGGTGGAGTACCGCAGCGGCTACGCCTCCTCCGGGCAACTGCCGCATCTGCTCAACAACCTGCGCTTCGTCAACGACTACTTCATCAAGGCGCACCCGTCAGCCAACGTCCTCTACGGGCAGGTCGGCAAGGGCGACGACGACCACAAGTGGTGGGGTCCGGCCGAGGTGATGCCGATGGCGCGGCCCGCGTACAAGATCGATGCGAGCTGTGGCGGCGCGGACCTGGCGGGTGAGACGGCCGCGGCGATGGCCGCCTCCTCGATGGTGTTCCGACCTACCGACGCGACCTACGCGGACAAGCTGCTCGGCCACGCCCGGCAGTTGTACACGTTCGCCGACACGGTGCGGAAGTCGTACCACGAGTGCATCACCGACGCGACGAGCTTCTACCGGTCGTGGAGCGGCTGGCAGGACGAGCTGGTGTGGGCCGCGATCTGGCTGCACCGGGCCACCGGCGAGGCCAGCTACCTGGCCAAGGCCGAGAGTGAGTACGACAAGCTCGGCACCGAGAACCAGACCACCACCCGCTCCTACAAGTGGACGATCGCCTGGGACAACAAGCAGTTCGGCGCGTACGTGCTGCTGGCCAACCTGACCGGCAAGCAGAAGTACGTCGACGACGCCAACCGCTGGCTGGACTACTGGACGGTCGGCGTCAACGGGCAGCGGGTGCCGTACTCGCCCGGCGGGATGGCGGTGCTCGACTCCTGGGGCGCGCTGCGCTACGCCGCCAACACCTCGTTCGCCGCGCTGGTCTACAGCGACAAGACCACCGACACGACCCGCAAGGCGCGCTACCACGACTTCGCCGTCCGGCAGATCAACTACGCGCTCGGCGACAACCCGCGCAACTCTAGCTACGTGATCGGGTTCGGGGCGAACCCACCGAAGAACCCGCACCACCGCACCGCGCACGGCTCCTGGTGGGACAGCCAGACCGTGCCCGTCCAGACCCGGCACACCCTCTACGGCGCGCTGGTCGGCGGCCCGTCCTCGGCCAACGACGCGTACAGCGACAGCCGGTCGGACTACGTGATGAACGAGGTCGCCACCGACTACAACGCCGGCTTCACCTCCGCGCTGGTCCGGCTGACCTCCGAGTACGGGGGCACGCCGCTGGCGAACTTCCCGGTCGCCGAGACGCCGGACATCGATGAGCTGACAGTGGAGACCACCGTGGCGCAGGCCGAGCCGCGGGCCACCGGGCTCAAGGTGATGGTCTACAACAAGTCCGCGTTCCCGGCCCGGGCGCTCACCGACGGGAAGTTCCGGTACTACTTCCGGCCCGACGGCACCGGCCCGGTCCAGGTGACCGCCGGCTACACCCAGGGCTGCCCGTCCCCGACCACCGCCAAGCAGTACAGCGGGGACATCTGGTACGTCGAGGTGGACTGCACCGGGTACACCATCGCCCCGGCCGGGCAGTCGCAGCACCGGATGGAGGTGCAGTTCAAGGTCGGCGTGCCGGAGGGCGGCACCTGGGACCCGACGAACGACCCGTCGTACCAGGCCACGGCCGGACCCAACCGCAAGGTGCCGCTGTACTCCGGCACCACCCGCGTCTGGGGTGAGGAGCCGGGGCCGGTCGTGCCGGACACCACCGCGCCGACCGTCCCGGGCACCCCGGTGGCGTCCGCCCTCGGGCCCCGCACCGTCACCCTGACCTGGGCGCCGTCGACCGACAGCGGCGGCAGCGGCCTGGCCGGCTACGACGTCCGCGAGGTCCAGGTCAACAGCGACACGGTCCTGGTCCGGCCGGTCACCGGCACGACGTTGACCATCACGACGCTGCTGCCAGCGACGTCGTACGAGTTCACCGTCGTGGCCCGCGACGGCGCCGGCAACACGTCCGGGCAACTCCAGACGACGCAGGTTGCGGTTGCGGAAGCCGTACCGGCAGAGCAGCCGGATCACGTCGGTCCCGTACCCCTGGCCACGTGCCTCGGGCA
>NZ_JBSFBM010000429.1:0-4946 GCF_053592955.1 Micromonospora sp. NPDC002411
CCCCGCTCGATCGTGCTCTCCGGTGTGGCCGACGACGTTACCGCCGTCGCGGCGCACTTCGAGAAGTCGAAGCAGTTGCGGGTCAGTCACGCGTTCCACTCGGTGCTGATGGAGCCGATGCTGGCCGAGTTCGCCTCGGTTGCGGCGACGCTGACGTACGAGTCGCCGCGCATCCCTGTCGTGTCGAACCTGACCGGGCAGGTCGCCGAAGCACAGGACGCGGCGTACTGGGTGGGGCACGTGCGCGAGGCGGTCCGGTTCGCCGACGGGATCACCACACTGGAAGGTTTCGGTGTCAGCACGTTCGTGGAGATCGGCCCCGACGGGGTCCTCTCCGCGATGGGCGCCGACTGCGCCGCTGACGCGGTGTTCGTACCCCTGCAACGCTCTGACCGGGACCAACCGACCACGCTGCTCACCGCCCTCGCGCAGGCCTACGTGCGCGGCGTCGCTGTCGACTGGACACCCTGCTACCCCGGCGCACGGCGCGTCGACCTGCCCACCTACTCCTTCCAGCACGAGCGGTACTGGCCGGACACCGTGCGGCCCGCCGCCACCGGCCCACAACCCGCCGACGTCCGCTTCTGGGACGCCGTCGAACGCGCCGACCTCGACCTGATCGCCGGCGACCTCGACAGCGCCGCCCGCGAGGTGCTCGACGCCGCCCTGCCGGTCCTCTCCACCTGGCGGCACCGGAGCAGGCAGCACGACACCCTCAGCACCTGGCGGTACCGGGTCACCTGGAAGCCGTTCCCGTCCGACCCGGCACCGGCCCTCACCGGCACCTGGCTGCTGGTGTCGCCCAGCGACGACACCCGATGGGTACAGACCGCGCTGGAGGAGCACGGCGCGAACGTCATCACCACGACAGTCGACGACACCACCACCGACCGTGGCGTGCTCACCGACCAGCTCTGGCAGATCGTCTCGGAGACCCCCGACCTGGCCGGTGTCGTCTTCCTCCAGGCCCTGCACGACAGCGACGGAGGTGACCCCGCGCTGTCGACGCTGCGCCTGCTACAGGCACTCGGCGACAGCGGCGGCGCGGGCGCACCGCTCTGGTGCCTCACCCGAGGCGCCGTCACCGTTGACCGGGACGACCCGCTGCGCCGGCCGTCCCAGGCGACCGTCTGGGGCTTCGGCCGGGCCGTCGCCCTCGACCACCCCCGACGCTGGGGCGGGCTCGTCGACCTGCCCGAACACATCGACGAGCGCACCGCCGGTGACCTGGCCTCCGTGCTCGCCGCCGGCAACGAGGACCAGGTAGCCATCCGGCGTAACGGTTCGCACGGGCGTCGCCTCGTCCGCATCGCCGCCGACACCGACGGCCCCTCCTGGCGGCCCGCCGGCACCGTCCTCATCACCGGCGGTACGGGTGGTCTCGGAGCGCACGTCGCCCGCTGGGCGGCCCGGTCCGGCGCGGAACACCTGGTCCTGACCAGTCGGCGCGGAACGGCCGCGCCCGGCGCCGCGGAGCTCTCCGCCGAACTGCAGAGCCTCGGCGCCCGGGTGACCATCGCGGCGGTCGACGTCACCGACCGGTCCGCGGTCGCCGACCTGCTCCTCGACGTACACGCCGGACCCACACCGCTGCGGGCCGTCGTGCACGCGGCCGGGGTCGACCACCCCACCCCACTCGACGACTGCACCGCCGAAGAGTTCGCGGCGGTCACCCGGGTCAAGGTGGACGGCGCAGCCCACCTCGACGACCTGCTCGCCGGCCACGACCTCGACGCGTTCGTGCTGTTCTCCTCGATCGCCGGAATCTGGGGCAGCGGCGGGCAGAGCGGTTACGCGGCCGCCAACGCCTACCTGGACGCGCTCGCCGAGCACCGGCGTGCGACCGGGCTTCCCGCCACCGCCGTCTCCTGGGGCCCCTGGTCCGGGGCGGGCATGGCCGACGACCCCGCCGTCGAGGAACGCCTACGCCGACGCGGTCTGCTGCCACTCGACCCGGAGGCGGCCATCGCGGCCCTGGCCCGGGCGGTCGCCGGGACCGACGCCACCACCACTGTCGCCGACGTCGACTGGGCGAAGTTCACCCCGGCGTACACCATGGCCCGCCGCAGCGGGCTGCTCGCCGACCTGCCGGAGGCTCGCGACGCGCTGGCGGGTGCGGAGGCCGACGGCCCGGCGAGCGGCACCGACACGGTGGCGGCGCTGCGCGACAAGCTCACGGCCCTGCCCGAGCAGGACCGGGAAAAGCACTTGCTCGACCTGGTACGCACGGCCGCGGCGACGGTGCTCGGCCACTCCTCGGTCGACAGCATCCCGCCGACCCGGGCGTTCCGGGAACTCGGCTTCGACTCCCTCGCCGCGGTCGAGGTCCGCAACCACCTGAGCCGGGAGACCGGCCTGAAACTGCCCGCCACGCTGGTCTTCGACCGGCCCACCGCGACAGTGCTCGCGCGGTACCTCAAGAACGAGCTCCTGCCCGACACCGCGACGGTCCTGCCCACCGCTGCCGAACTCGACCGGCTCGAACTGGCGCTGACCAGCCGGGACGTCGACGACAGCGGACGAGCCCGCATCGTCCTGCGCCTGCAGAGCCTGCTGGCGAAGCTGAACACCGGCGGGGCCGACACCGATGGCGTCCCGGACGCCCTCGCCGACGCCTCCGACGACGAGTTGTTTGACCTGGTCGACAACGACCTCGGTCTGTAACGCCGGACATCCTTCCCCCGCCGGCCCGAGCAAGGAGCGTTCTGATGGCGGACGAACTACGCCTGCGCGAATCCCTCAAAAAGGTGATCAACGAGTTGCAGCGCACCCGCGACCAGGTGCGCGACCTCGAAGCCGCGGACCGCGAGCCGATCGCGATCGTCGGGATGGCCTGCCGGTACCCGGGCGGTATCACCACCCCGGCGGACCTGTGGCGGATCGTCGCCGACGGCGCCGACGTGGTCTCCGGGCTGCCCGACGATCGCGGCTGGGACCTCGCCGCCCTGGCCGGCGACCCGGACGACCGTGGCTCCTCGCACACCGCGCAGGGCGGATTCATCGACGGCGTCGCCGACTTCGACGCCGCGTTCTTCGGGATCAGCCCGCGTGAGGCCCTGGCCATGGACCCGCAACAGCGGCTCCTGCTGGAGGTGTCGTGGGAGGCGATCGAACGCGCCGGCATCGACCCCGCGTCGCTGTCCGGGTCGCGTACCGGCGTGTTCGCGGGCACCAACTCGCACGACTACTCGACACTGCTGATGGGCGCGGCCGACGACGGCCTCGACGGCTACCTGGCCACCGGCAACGCGGCCAGCGTGGCGTCCGGACGGGTCGCTTACGCACTGGGCCTGGAAGGGCCGGCGGTCACCGTCGACACGGCCTGCTCGTCGTCGCTCGTCGCGTTGCACCTCGCCGCACAGGCGCTGCGGCGCGGTGAGTGCTCCCTCGCGCTGGCCGGCGGCGCCGTCGTCATGGCCACCCCCGGCACGTTCGTCGAGTTCTCCCGGCAGGGCGGCCTCGCCGGTGACGGCCGGTGCAAGGCGTTCGCCGCGGCGGCCGACGGCACCGGCTGGGCCGAGGGCGCGGGAATGCTGCTGGTGGAGCGCCTCTCCGACGCCGTCCGCAACGGCCACCGGGTGCTCGGCGTGGTACGGGGAACCGCTGTCAACCAGGACGGCGCCTCGAACGGACTCACCGCCCCCAACGGACCCGCCCAGGAACGCGTGATCCTCCAGGCGCTCGCCGCCGCCGGACTCTCCACGGCCGAGGTCGACCTGGTGGAGGCGCACGGCACCGGCACCACCCTCGGTGACCCGATCGAGGCGCAGGCACTGCTCGCCACGTACGGCCAGGAGCGCCCCGCCGACCAGCCGCTGTGGCTCGGGTCGATCAAGTCGAACATGGGCCACGCGCAGGCTGCCGCCGGTGTCGCCGGGATCATCAAGGTCGTCCACGCGATGCGGCACGAGACGATGCCGCGGACCCTGCACGTCGACGAGCCGACGTCGGACGTGGACTGGTCGACCGGTGCGGTGGAGCTGCTCACCGATGCCCGGCCGTGGCCGGCGGGGGAGCGCCCACGTCGGGCCGGGGTGTCGTCGTTCGGCATGTCCGGCACCAACGCCCACGTGATCATCGAGGAGCCGCCGGTCATACCTGTGGCCGAGTCGGTCGCGACGGATCCCGGCGCGCCCTGGTTGTTGTCGGGGCGCACCGCGACGGCGATCGCCGACCAGGCCGACAGGTTGTCGGACGTGAACGCGGATGCCTCGTCGGTGGCGTCGTCGCTGTCGTCGCGTGCTGTCTTCGACCACCGGGCGGTCGTGCTCGGCCCGGATCACCGAGCGGGATTGGCGGCGTTGGCTGAGGGGTTGCCGTCGAGCGCTGTGGTGTCCGGCTCGGCCCACCCGGACGCGGGTGTGGTGTTCGTCTTCCCGGGCCAGGGTTCACAGTGGGTGGGTATGGCCGCCGGGTTGTTGGATGCCGAGCCGGTGTTCGCGGCTCGGATCGCGGAGTGTGCGGCGGCGCTGGCGCCGTTCGTGGACTGGAACCTCCTGGACGTGCTGCGCTCCGACGATCCGTTGGAGCGGGTGGATGTGGTGCAGCCGGTGTTGTGGGCGGTGCACGTGTCCCTGGCGGAGGTGTGGCGGTCCAAGGGTGTGGTGCCGGATGCGGTGATCGGTCATTCGCAGGGTGAGATCGCGGCGGCCTGTGTGGCCGGGGTGCTGTCGCTGGGTGACGCCGCGAAGGTCGTCGCCCTGCGCAGTCAGGCCCTGCTGGCGATCGCCGGTAGTGGCGGGATGGTGTCGGTCAGCGCCGGCCTGGACCTGGTCACACCCCTGTTGACCGAGGGTGTCAGTGTCGCGGTCGTCAACGGTCCGACCAGTGTGGTGGTGGCCGGTGCGGACCTGGACGCGTTCCTGGCCGCCGCCGTACCTGCGCCACGACATGGTCACCTACGGGCGGGGCGTGCTCGGCGAGTACAGCGCGGCGTTCTCGTTGAG
>NZ_JBSFBM010000430.1:0-4907 GCF_053592955.1 Micromonospora sp. NPDC002411
GCGGGGCCTGCCACGTCGCTTGTCGAATGTCAGAGCTGGTCGGTGCCGAAGGTGTCGCAGGTCTTCGGGTCGCCCTGATCGTAGCCCTGGCTGAACCAGCGCTTGCGCTGCTCGGACGTGCCGTGGGTGAACTGGTCGGGGTTGACTCGTCCGCCGGAGCGCTCCTGAATGCTGTCGTCACCGATCGCCTCGGCGGCGTCGATGGCCTGACTGACGTCGGCCTCGGTGATCGACTTGAACAGGGGCTTCTCGCCGGTTCTGTCCTTGCTCTCGCTGGCGTGCTTGGCCCAGGCGCCCGCGTAGCAGTCGGCCTGCAACTCCAGCCGCACGGAGGCGGACTTGGGGCCGCTCTGGTCGCCCTGGCCGGCCTTCGCGTTGGTGCCGAGCAGGTTCTGGACGTGGTGGCCGTACTCGTGGGCCAGCACGTACGGCTGGGCGAACTCGCCCTTGGCCCCGAATCGGGTGGCCAGCTCGTCGTAGAAGCTCAGGTCGATGTACACCTTCTGGTCGGCGGGACAGTAGAACGGGCCGACACCCGAGTCGGCCTGCCCGCAGCCGGTGTTCACGGCCTCCTGGAAGAAGTTGGTGATGGTGGGCTCGTACTTGCCATTGCCCAGCTCCGGGTATGCCTTCTGCCAGTACCCCTGGATGCTGTTGACGTAGAGCAGGTTGCGGCAGCGCTCGTCCTGGAGGCGGTCCGGGTTCGCGGTGGAGCACACCTGGTCCAGGTCGTCGCCGGCCTGACCGCCCTCGTCGCCGTTGGTCATCGCGTTGAGGCCGAAACCGCCGCCGAGCAGGGCGATGAGCACAGCCACCACGATGCCGATGATGCCGCCCCGACCGCCACCTCCCGGGATGGGGATGCCGATGCCGCCGCCGCCCCCGCCGCCGCGACCCAGGTCTTTGGCCTGGGAGGTGTCGAGCTCGGCCTGCTCGTTGAGTTCCATGGTGACCCCGATCGCCGTATGCCGGTGAGAGTGTCTGTTGTGTGTCGTTTCGTCCATCGAGTGCCGGACGGGGTCCGGACAGGCGTTCCGGTACCCGATGATCTTGATCGGTAATCCCAGCGGGCCGTTCGTGAGCGCCCGGTACACTTGTCGGGTGCTGCGCTGCGAAGGCTGAACCGCCCCGCGCCGTCGGGCCTCTTGAGCCCGCCGGCCGTTTCGCGTGCCCCGAGTCAGCCTTCCAGACCCCGAGAGCGAGCCCGACACGATGATCACTGCCACCGGCCTGGAACTGCGTGCCGGTTCCCGCATCCTGCTGTCCGACACCACGCTGCGGGTGCAGCCCGGTGACCGGATCGGCCTGGTCGGTCGCAACGGCGCCGGCAAGACCACCACGTTGAAGGTGCTCGCCGGCGAGGGGCAGCCGTACGCCGGTCAGATCGACCAGCGCAGTGCCATCGGTTACCTCCCCCAGGACCCCCGCACCGGCGACCTCGAGGTGACCGGCCGCGACCGGGTGCTGTCGGCGCGCGGCCTGGACGTGCTGATGGCGCAGATGAAGGAGATCGAGGCCCAACTCGCCGAGGACGCCAACGACAAGCTGGTCCGGCGCTACGGCGCGTTGGAGGACCAGTTCGCCGCCCTGGGCGGGTACGCCGCCGAGGCCGAGGCCGCCCGGATCTGCGCCAATCTCGGCCTACCGGACCGGGCGCTCGCGCAGACCATCGGCACCCTCTCCGGCGGTCAGCGGCGGCGCATCGAGCTGGCCCGGATCCTGTTCCGTGACGCCGGTGAGAACGGCGGCGGCATCCTGCTGCTCGACGAGCCGACCAACCACCTCGACGCCGACTCGATCACCTGGCTGCGCGGCTTCCTCGCCAACCACAAGGGCGGCCTGATCGTGATCTCCCACGACGGCGCCCTGCTGGAGTCGGTGGTCAACAAGGTCTGGTTCCTCGACGCCACCCGCTCGGTCGTCGACGTCTACAACCTGGGTTGGAAGGCGTACCTGGAGGCGCGTGAGACCGACGAGCGGCGTCGCCGCCGGGAGCGGGCCAACGCCGAGAAGAAGGCCGGCGCGCTGATGGCGCAGGCCGACAAGATGCGGGCCAAGGCGACGAAGACCGTCGCCGCGCAGAACATGGCCCGCCGCGCCGAGAAGCTGATCTCCGGCCTGGAGGAGGTGCGGGTCGCCGACCGGGTGGCCAAGGTGCGTTTCCCCAGCCCCGCACCGTGCGGCAAGACCCCGCTCACCGCGAGCGGCCTGTCCAAGTCGTACGGCTCGCTGGAGATCTTCACCGACGTCAACGTCGCTGTCGACCGGGGCTCCCGGGTGGCCATCCTGGGGCTCAACGGCGCCGGCAAGACGACGCTGCTGCGGATGCTCGGCGGATTGCTCACTCCGGACACCGGCGAGGTGCACGCGGGTCACGGGCTGCGGCTGGGCTACTACGCCCAGGAGCACGAGACGCTGGACGTGGAGCGAACCGTGCTGGAGAACATGCGCGCCGCCGCCGTCGAACAGTCCGACACCGACCTGCGCAAGATCCTCGGCGCGTTCCTCTTCTCCGGTGACGACGTGAACAAGCCGGCCGGGGTCCTGTCCGGTGGCGAGAAGACCCGGCTGGCGCTGTCCACCCTGGTCTGTTCCGGCGCCAACGTGCTGCTCCTCGACGAGCCGACGAACAACCTCGACCCGGTCAGCCGGGAGCAGGTGCTCGACGCGATCGCCAACTACCCGGGCGCGATCGTCCTGGTCACCCACGACCCGGGTGCGGTGCTCGCGCTCAAGCCGGACCGGGCGATCCTCCTGCCCGACGGCGACGAGGACGCCTGGAGCGACGACCTGCTCGAACTGGTCGAGCTGGCCTGATCGCCACCCGGTGGTGGACGCCTAACCGCGTCCTCAGCCGAGCAGGTCGACCAGTCGGCCGAGAACGCCGGAGCTGACCAGGATCACCACACCGATGCCGATGAAGATCGTCGGCACCAGCCAGTGGCCGGCGCGTTCGACCAGCCGGACCACCCGGGGGTGTCCGCCCAGCCAGGCGCCGACGGCGCACCACAACGCGATGAGCAGCGCGAAGACCAGGAGGAACACCGCGCTGTCGGCCACGCCGAGGGCTCGGAAGACGGGTACGTAGACGGCCACGTTGTCCGCGCCGTTCGCGATCGTCACCCCGGCCACACCGAGCGTTCCCGTGACGACGGTGGGGGTGTCGTCCTCGTCGGAGCGCCGCAGCGCGCGGACGCCCAGCACGATCGGCAGGAGGCCGAGAAGCCCCGTCCACGGGTCCGGCACCACGAGCAACCCGGCCGCTACCACCGCGCTCGCCAGCGCGAGCGCGCCGATTCCGACGTATTGGCCGGCGACAATCTGCCACGGGCGGGGTCGGCCGGTGGTGCGGGCCGCGACGAAGAACAGCGTCAGGATGACGATGTCGTCGATGTCGGTCGCGGCGAACACCACAGCCGCTCCGGCCGCCGTGCTGAACAGGTCGATCACGACGGCAGGTTACGGCTCGTCGGCAGCAACCATCGCCTTCGGGGGTACGCCCGGAGGCCGGACGGGGCCGATTGCCAGGATCACTCTATCGGGAAGCTGACATTGCATAGCGTGTCGGTTGGCGAAGAGTTGATATCTGGCGCATGATCGTCCGAGGCGGTCTAATAGGTGGGACCGTATCCGAACCGCACAGTCTGGGACGTGAGGACACAGCATGGCAGCCACTGGCACAGCCACCAGCACTGAGAAGGGTCGCCGGATCGTCGGAGCCGAGCGTCAGACGCTCGCCAAGGACCTGGTAAAGCGGTACACCTCGGGGGAAAGTATCCGCGCGTTGGCGGCCTCGACCGGCCGTTCCTACGGGTTCATCCACCGAGTGCTCACCGAGTCCGGGGTGCAGCTGCGTCAGCGCGGTGGTGCCCGACGCCGCAAGAAGGCGTGACCCGCCCCTCAGCGTCGTCCACCAGCGCCGCGCCCCGGGTTGCCCGGTGACCGCCGAGGCGACCGGGGTTCGGCTGGATTGCGACGGGCCGGTTGCCACGGTGACGTTGTGCCGGCCCGACGTGCTCAATGCCCAGACGCCTGCCATGTGGCGGGCGATGAGCGACTTCTCCCGTGACCTGCCCGGCGACGTGCGGGTGGTGGTGGTCCGGGGCGAGGGGCGTGCGTTCTCCGCCGGCCTCGACCTCGCGGTGGCCGGTGCTTCCGGCCCGGGCTCGTTCGCCGAGCTGGCCACGCTGCCCGAGCAGGAGTGTGCCGAGCGCATCGCGGAGTTCCAGGCCGGCTTCACCTGGCTGCACCGTCCGGACGTCATCTCGGTCGCGGCCGTGCAGGGCCACGCGATCGGTGCGGGCTTCCAACTCGCGCTCGCCTGCGACCTGCGTGTTCTCGCCGCCGACGCGAAACTGTCGATGGCCGAGGTGACCCTTGGCCTGGTGCCCGACCTGGCCGGCACGAAGCGCCTCGTCGAGCTGGTCGGCTACGCCCGGGCGCTGGAGATCTGCGCGACCGGCCGCCGGTTGGACGCCGCCGAGGCGGACCGGATCGGGCTGGCCACCCTTGTCGTGCCGCCGGCCGAGGTGGACGACGCGGTCCGGGACCTGACCGCTGGTCTGCTCGCCGGGGCCCGGGACGCGGTGGTGGAGATCAAGGCGTTGCTCGCCGGCGCGACCGGGCGGTCGCACGCCGACCAGCAGCGCGCCGAGCGCGAGGCGCAGACCCGTCGGCTACGCGACCTGGCGGGTCGCGGAGAATAGGTAAGGACCGCACGGGAAGATCCGGGTTACGACCGAGGTTGTCACACTCGTCGGGAGAATTGACCTGACGAGGCGGTCTGCCCGACAACCCGGAGGTGAGCGATGTCCAACCCGATGTCCGGAGGCGGCATGGCCGGGTGGAGCATGCTCCGGTCGATGCGCAACCGGGACGAGGTCGCCACCCACCGGCTCAAGCGCGGC
>NZ_JBSFBM010000431.1:0-4882 GCF_053592955.1 Micromonospora sp. NPDC002411
TGGGAAGCTACATCCGCACCTACGGCTCCCTGGATCTCGACGCGGCGCTGCTCGTCCTGCCGCTGCTCGGTGTGGACCCGACCGATTCGCCCCGGCACCAGGGCCGCGCCGCCAATCAGTGGTACGAGCGTGAACTCCGCCCAACGTCGAACGTTCATGAACCGCCCCTGCAGGAGAGATGATCGAATTCGGCGTCACTGCCAAGCGGTGCCTGTGCCACAGCGGGCCACGCCCGACGAGGGGTGTGGCCCGCTGTGGCAGAACCGTCAGTACAGCGGCTTGATGAAGACACCCGCCTGATCCGCGATGGCATGCGTGGTGCCTGAGCTGTTGTTGTAGAGCGTGGTGCCGCCACCAGTCCCGACGATGGCGAGGTTGGAAGCCGTCTCCCCGGCGGCGAAGTTGACGTTCGACGCCGACGGTCGCGCCTCGTCCGTCGGGTAGGCGGTCAGCACGCCCGCCGTGGTCGGAGCGGTGACGGTCAGGTTCGCCACCATCGCCGCCACGAACGGGCAGGAACAGTTCGAGCCGGCCGCGAAGTTGGCATAGGCCGTGATCGACTCGCGCGGATTGAGGGGATGGTTTCCCCGGTTCGGGTCGGCGCGCGTGTCGGTGATGCGAACCGGGGAGTTCGGCACGTACGTCAACTGACCGTCCGGCCCGAAGTAGCCGGCCACGTCCGCCACGACGTGCGTGCTGCCGGAACTCGCATTGTGAATGTCGACCCTGCCTCCCACCACCGGGACGGTCACCAGGTTCGGAATGGTCTGCCCGGCGACGAAGTTCAGGTTCGAGGCGGCCGGCGGCGCGTCACCGGAGGGAAAGACCTTCAGGACGCCGCTCGTCGTCGGCCCGGTCACAGTGACGTTAAGGACGACGGCGGTGGCATCCGCCGGGATCTGCCGGGCAAGGTCCAACTGCCGGGTGGTGTTCGGCGGGAACGCTCCCCCGGAGGTACGGGTGTCGAGCGCCCGCTGCGGGTTGAGGGCGGTGAACCCTTGGCCCTCGGCGCTGTACTGCCCCTGAAGGTCGGCGATCACGTGCACGGTGCCGCCACTGCTGTTGCGGATCCGGATCTTTCCGTTCTCCACCGGAACGGTGACCAGGTTCGGCACCGTCTCCCTGGCCACGAAGTTGACGTTGGACGCGCTCGGCGTTCCCGCACCGTCCGGATAGACGGTCAGGAAGCCCGACGTCGTCGGCTCGGTCACCGTCACGTTCAACACCACGGCACTGATCCGCGCGACGGGGACTCCGCCGATGCTGCTGAGTGGCAACACCACGTCGGAGTTCGCCGGAATCGGGGTGGTCGTTCCCACACCGACTGCGCTGCGGGTGTCGAGCAGCCGGGTCGGTGACACCGGCGTGTAGTGCGCCCCCAGAACCGTGCAGAGGTTGGTGATGGAGCCGGGGGCGTCACGGTTGCCGGAAAAGTTCGTGCGGACGTAGGCGCAGGCCCGGCCCGCGCGGCGGAACCGGTGCGTCTCCTCCGGCGACTGGGTCACCCGGTAGAACTTCGAGTCGCTGAACTTGTAGGTGAAGGTCCCCACCGGGCCGTCGGACGGCCAGATCGACCGGCTGATACTCCGGGAGGTCCCGTCCAGCGGACCGCCGCCGACGGTCTGACGGAAGGGCTGCGTGGACCAGTCGAAGCCGACGACCCGCTCGACTGCGCCTCGGTCGTGGTAGCCATTGCCGGTGCCGGTGTTGGCCGCCTCGGGGTCGTCGGCGTGCGCGTTGCCCAGCATGTCGGTTGCCGGTACGCCCCGTGCCGTCGCGTTGGACGAGTCGATCGCCGGTGAGCCCGGCTTCAGGGGAACGAAGCTCCGCATTCCGCCGCGCTGAAGGTCCAGTAGTGGATCGGCGGCGATGTCGTGTCCACCCTGCCCGGTGGCGGCATGGAACGCCTCCACTGTGGCGTGCGTGGTGCCGGCCCAGGCGTACGGGGCGACACCCGCCGTGGGATCGATCAGGTTGTAGTCCGCCACGGCCGGCAGCGAGGCCGCCGAGACCGAGATGGCGCCGTCGACGACAGGCACCTTGCACGAGATCGCCCGGTCATCCAGAGGTTTGATGATGTTGTTCTCGACGGCCGCGTCGGTGGAGGTGCCCGCGAGGTCGATCCCCGATCCGCAGGCCGCGGTGACCGTGTTGTTGGTGACCGTGCTGCCGGGCGCGTCGGTCACGCGGATCCGCCCCGCCATGACCTGGTTGGCGACGACCCTGGTGCCGGTCGACGTCCCGTCGACAACGATTGTGGGGAGACCAGTGTCATTGAGGTTTACCAGCCAGTTCCGGCTGATCGTCACGTCATGGGAAGCCCCGCTGACACGTACCGCTGCCGGCACCTTCGTCTGTTGCGCGGCGATCCCGTTCACCGTGACCCGGGACGAACCGTCGATCACCACAGCAGGTGAGGCGCTGGCATTGTGCCCGTACAACACGAAGCCGTCCACGACCACGTCGTGAACCTGGTTGAGGGACAGGATGGTGCCGGTGACGTCCGACCCGTTGGTCCGGCCCACGTAGACCCACCCGTTGAACGCGTTCACCGCGCGGAAGGTGATGGGCGCGTTCTCCGTGCCGGACCGGGTGAAGGTGACCGTCTCGGGGTAGTTGCCGGGCTGCACCAGCACCGTCTGACCGGGCTGCGCCACCGCCGCCGCCGCCGAGATCGTGCAGTACGGTGCCTCTTCGCTGCCATCGGCGACCGGTGAGCAGTTCGCGCCGCTCACGTAGAGCTCGTTCGCCGGGCTGGCCGCCGCTCGGGCGACCGGCGCGGGAGCCGCCGCCACCGCGGGCGCCGCCGGGCCCACCAGGCCCACACCAGCGAGCAGCGGTACGACCGCGAGCCCTGTCACTATTCGTCTGTCCATCACACACCCCCGTGCAAGTCGATCATGCGGTGAGAGAGTACCGCGATGGTGAACGATGTGATCAGCTCCGATCGGTCGGCACCCTCGCCCGTTCGGCCGCGCCGTGTCAGTCGTGCCGCTCGGTGCGCTCGATCTCGGTGAACGCCGCGCTCAGGTAGCCGTCGAGCGGCCGGCCCGTCACCGCCAGCAGGTCGGCCACGAGCAGTGGGGCGTGTCGGGCGAGCGCCGCCGGGCCGGGTGGCGAGTCGTCCTCGCCGGGGTCGTACACGCCGAGCGCCCCGGCCAGCAGGACCAGCACGACGTGCGGGTCGACCTCCGGTCGCCAGGGGGCCGCCGCCCGAACGCACCGCTCCAGCACCTGCCGCACGTCATCACCGTCCAGCCCGTCCGGATGGGTCGCCTCCAGCAGCAGCCGCACCACCGCGCCGAGCACCAGCCCCGAGCGTTCGGCCACGGCGAGCCGGCCGGAAGCCACCTCGTACGCCTCGGTGTCCTGGTCTCTAGCGGCCTCGACCGCGTCGGTGGCGGCGCCGGCGATCTCGCGGGCGGATGCGGGCAGGTGTCGCCAGGTCACGCTCACCGGGCCAGCATGGCAGAGCACCCCGACAGCCGCCGCCTGGGTAAACGGTTCGCACGATGTCGCACCCGGCGAACAGAATGTCGGTCATGTTGCGTCGCGCCCTCCCCCGCCGCCCAGAAGCTCGCCGGCTCCTCGTCGGCACTCTGTTGTCGGCGATCGGGCGCGGCCTCACCCTGCCGTTCCTCTTCATCTACCTCACCGACGTACGCGGCCTCACCGACACCCGGGCCGGGCTGGTGATCGGCTGGTACGGCGCGGTCACCCTGGCACTGTCGCCACTGGGCGGGACTCTGATCGACCGATTCGGGGCGCGCCGGGTGGTGCTGCCGTGCCTGCTGATCGAGGCGGTGGGCACCGGCTCGCTGGCCCTGGTTGATTCGAGCGCCTCCGCGTTCGCGGTGATGACGGTGATCGCGGTTGGCAGCTCGGCGATCTGGTCCGGGCAGAACACCATCCTCGCGTCGCTGACCGACGACAATGAGCGGCAACGCGTCTTCGGGCTGAACTTCGCCCTGCTCAACCTGGGCATCGGCATCGGTGGCATGACCTCCGGCGCGATCGTCGACACCGGCAGGCTCGGCACCTTCCAGGTGATCTACCTGCTGGACGCGGTGACCTACCTGCTGCCCGCACTGATCCTGCTCACCCTGCCCGGCGTGGGCCACCGACTCGGCAACCTTCGGGGCGTCGACGAGCCGTCGGCCGGCGGCTACCTGACCGTGCTCCGGGACCGCCCGTTCCGGCGGCTGGTGATCTTCGGTTTGATCCTCACCACCTGCGGCTACGCACAGGTCGAGGTGGGCTTCGCCGCGTACGCGGTGCGGGTCGTCGAGGTGAACCCCCGGGTGGTGGCGTGGGCGCTCGCGGCGAACACCGTGATGATCGTGCTCGCGCAACTGCTGGTGATCCGCCGGATCGAGGGGCGCAGCCGCACCCGGGCACTGGCCGTGGTGGGTGCGGTGTTCGCCGCCGCCTGGTTGGTCCTCGGCGCGGGCGGCCTGGTCAGCGGTGAGAGCGCCCTGTTCGCCGCCCTGTGCGTGGTGGCCTGCTCGGCGATCTTCGGCTTCGGCGAGACGATGCTCTCGCCGGTGATGCCCGCACTGACCAACGCACTGGCCACCGACGAGCTACGCGGCCGATACAACGCCATGAGTTCGATGATCTTCGGGGTTAGCGGTGTCATCGGCCCGGTTACCGCCGGCCCGCTCATTGGCGCCGCCAACGGCATGGTCTGGGTGGCGACGGTGGTCGGCGGCTGCCTGGTCGCCTCGCTGGTCGCGCTGTCCCTGCGCCGCCTGCTCAGCACCGAGCAGGATGGCCTCGCAACCACCGCCCCGGCATCCCCCGCCCCCACGCCCGCCCCCGCCTGACAACCCCTCTCCCTCGCCCTGGGCGCTGCGCCCGCGCCACCCCGCACCCCGCGCGC
>NZ_JBSFBM010000432.1:0-4881 GCF_053592955.1 Micromonospora sp. NPDC002411
TCGCAGCGCCGGCGCCGACCTGGGTCAAGGCGGCCGACAGCCCGACGGCGTACGACTCGATCGACTACTTCATCCGGACGATCATCGATCCGACCGGGGCGCGGGTGCGGCTGCTGATCTCCGGCGACCTGCACCACTACGCCCGCTACTCCGGGCCGGACCGGCAACTGATCACGTGCGGCGGAGGCGGTGCCTACCTCTACCCCACCCACAAACTGCCGGAGCGCATCGAGGTGCCGCCGCGGGACACCCTGGCCCGTCGGGCCAGCTCGACCCAGCCGTACGACCTGGTGGCCCGCTATCCGGACGCGGCCCGCTCCCGTCGCTACGGCTGGGGCATCTTCCCGAGGCTGCCGTTCCGCAATCCGGGCTTCACCACGCTGCTCGGCATCCTGCACACCCTGCTGATGCTGGCCATGGCGGGCGCGACGGCGAACTGGGCGGACAGCACGGATCAGCGGCTGTTCAGCGTCCCGCTGGTGTTGATGGTGCTCGTGACAGTGCTGGCGGCGATCCTCTTCGCCAAACCGCCGAGCGCAAGCGGCAAGCGGCACGTACGGCACGGGATTCTCGGCGTCAGCCACGGCGTGGCGCAGGTGGCCCTCGCGGCGGCCGGCACCTGGGCGTGGTTGGCGCTGCCGTTCTACGACTGGCCGTGGCCGCTGCCGGCGGTCGCCGCGGCGGTGCTCTACGGCCCGGTGATCGGCCTGGTGGCCAGCCAGTTGGTGGCCGCGTACCTGCTGGTGGCGGGCTCGTTCGGGGTGAACGTCAACGAACTCTTCGCCGGTCAGGGCATCGAGGACTCGAAGGTGTTCCTGCGGTTGCGCATCGACCCGGACGGCACGCTGACGATCTTCCCGATCGCTGTCGACCGGGTCTCCCGGGACTGGCAGGTGAACCCGGACCAGTCCCCCACCGCAAGCTGGCTGACCCCGAAGACCGACCTGACCCCCCGCCTAGCGGAACCCCCCACAGTCCTGCCCTGACCCCAACCCACCCGCAGAGCACAGTTGATCATGAAGTTATTGTCCCGACACGCCGGTCGGAGTGGCAATAACTTCATGATCAACGGGGAGGGAACGCGGGCGCGGCGGGCAGGCGCAGGCGGTGGGGGGGTTAGGCCGGGTAGTGCTGGTCGTGGGCTTGGCGGGAGCCGCAGACGTCAGCGCGGGAGCACATGGAGCGGGAGCCGTCGGCGTCCAGGCGTACGGTCACCGCGTCTCTCGGGACGCTGTGCCCGACCACGCGACCGTCACCCTCGGGCGTGGAGACCCGGCTGCCGACCGCCGGAGCCGTCTCCTGGAAGCGCTGGTACAGCGGATGTTCGTACTTGAGGCAGCACATCAGCCGGCCGCACGCGCCGGAGATGCGCAGCGGGTTCAGCGGAAGGTCCTGGTCCTTCGCCATCCGGATGGTCACCGGCTCGAAGTCGGTGAGGAAGGTGGCGCAGCACAGGTCCCGACCGCAGGAGCCGATGCCGCCCTGCACGCGCGCCGAGTCGCGGGCGGAGAGCTGACGCAGCTCGACACGGCAGTGCAGGGTGGCGCCCAGGTCGCGGACCAGGGAGCGGAAGTCCACCCGGTGCGGTGCGGTGAAGTAGACAGTGCTGCGCTCGCCGCCGCCCTCGGCGGAGCCGAGCACGTGGTCGACGGCAACCACCTTCATCGGCAGGCCGTGCGAGCGGATGAGCCGTTTGGCGGCCACCTTGGCCTCGGCCTTGCGGCGACGCAGTGCCTCGTCCCGCCGCAGGTCGTCGTCGGCGGCCAGCCCCAGCAACCGGGGGAAACCGTCGGTCTCCTCGGTCACCCACTGCGCGGCCCACACGCACTCCGCCACCTCGGGCCCGTCGTCGGTGGGCACCAGCACCTTGTCGCCGACCTGCGGGCGCAACTCACCGGGATCGAGATAGTAGAGGCGCCCGTACCGGTTGAAGCTGACCGCACAGAGCATGCCCATCCCCCCACCCTACGACGCCTTCGTGTCGGAGAGCACCTCGGTCGATGACGCCCACTCGCATCCATGACCGTCGAATCGACCTATTGCCGGGCAGCCCGTCGTGCCGTTGCTCCTCGCCCGGACGGTTGAATCCGGGCCCGGGCAGGAGACAAGACCGCCCCGACAGCGTTGAGTGAAGGCATACCTGCGGGGGGTGCAGGGGGAAGACCACGGCGTCGCCGGGGAGCCGACTCAGGTCGGGCGCCCCTGAGCGACGCCGTGGTCTGTCCGGGACCTGTGCGGCGACGGCCAGAGAACCGGGAGCCGGCTACCAGCCGACCCGGGTGGGCTGGTCGTAGCGGGGTCGCCCCTCCATCGGCGGCCGCCACGTCGCCTCGGCGAGGCTCGGTGCCCACTGACGCAGCAGTGTCTCCGCACCGTCGTACGCGACGCAGAGCACCGCCAGCACCCGTGCGGCGATCTCGGCCGCGTCGGCAACACCGGGACCGATCGGCCCGGGCCTCGTCGACACACCGGTGGCGGTGGCGGCGACCACGGCTACCGCTTCCGCCGAGCGCAGCACGTCGGCCAGTGTCCGGGCCAGCGCGAGTCGGCTGCCCTCCACCCAGTCGGCGAGTGCGTCCGCGTAGCCGGCTGTGGATTCGAGCCGCCCGACCAGGCTGTCCGGCCCCTCGTCGAGGTGGTGCAGCAGTGCCGCCCGCTGCTGCCCGTACGCCGTGGCGGCCGGGCCGGACCAGAGCACCGCGTCGGTGAGTGCGGCGGAGACGTCGTCGTACCCCCGGACGAGCCGGCGCACCGCGTGCCCGGCGCCGGCGAGCGGCGCGGGGTGGAGGTCGAGGAAGCCGCGCACCGCGTCACCCGGCAGCACCTGCATCCGACGCAGCAGCGGCCAGACCCGGTGGCCCTCCGGGACTCCCGCGGCGATGAGGGAGTCCACCCGACGAAGCAGGTCGAGGCCGGGTTCGGCGAGCCGGTCGAGCGCGTCCATCACGGCTCTCCGGCGAGCCTGCGGCGGGCCGCCCGGTCGACGTCGGCATAGCGGTCGGCGGCCTCCCGCACCGCCGCGGCGGCGGTGGCCAGTCGACCGGCGGCGGCGCGCGCCTCGCGGGCCCGGTCGTCGGTGGCGGTGGTCCACTGCCGGTGCAACGCGCGACCGATCTCGCCGGGCCGACCCGGGGCATCGGCGCCGAACGCGGCCTGGGACGGATCGGTGGCGGTGACGGTGTGCGAGACGGCGGTGAGCGTGGCGCTCGCCTCGTCCAGTCGGGCGGAGAGCGCGCGCAGTGTGTCCATCTCAGGCTCCCGCGAGCGGTCGGTAGGCGGCGAACGTCTCGTTGTGCAGCTTCTCCCGGGCCCATTCGGCGGCGTCCGCCGCTGCGGTGACCGCAGCCTGCACGGAGCCGGCCACGTCCCGAGGGCTGCGGGAGTGCAGCGGCCCGAGGAACCGGACGTCGGTGATCCGCCCACCGGCGGTGACCACCACCTCGACCAGACCGTCCGGGGACCGGACGGTCACCTCGACGGTCGACACCGCCTGGTCGAACTCGGCCTGTAGCGACTCGATGCGGCGGTAGCGCCGCACCGCCTCCTCGATCCAGGCTTCGTCGATCTCCCCCCGCGGCATCGGCCGACTCCTCCCGGGTGATCCCTCACTCAGCGTGCTCTCACCGTCACCACGGCACACGGACCGTACCGCACAGCAATCGGACCTGTCGATGCCTGTGGACAACGGTCGAAGGGGTGCGGGTCAGCCCTTCCAGAGGGCGAGCATCATCGCCTCGACCGCGATCCGCGGTTTCACGTTCGACTCGATGGCCGCCCGGCAGGCGAGCACGGCCTCCAGCCGGCGCAGCGCCCCCTCGGCGTCCCACTTCTGCGCGCCGGCACCGGCCAACGCGGCGGTGTCGGTGTGCACCGGGGCGACGGGCGCGCGCAGCGCCATCGTGAGCGCGTCCCGGTAGAAGCCGGCCAGGTCGACGAGCGCACGGTCCAGCGCGTCCCGCTGGGCCCGGGTAGCCCGGGACTTCTGCCGCTTCTCCAACTCCTTGAGCTGACCGGCGGCACCCCGGATCGCGCCCGACGCACCCCGGCCGGTGCCACCCGCGCCGAGCGCGGTCTCCAGTGCCGCCCGCTCGGCCGCGTCGGCTTCGGTGACCGACGCCTCGGCCTCCGCCTCGGCCGCCTCGATCAGCGCGGACGCCGCGTCGAACGCCGCGCCGACACCTGTCAACCGGCGCGGCACCGCGAGCACCGCCTCGCGCCGCTTGCGTGCCTCCGGGTCGCGGGCCAAACGGCGGGCCCGACCCACGTGCCCCTGCGCGGCCGCCGCCGCCCACTGCGCCACGTCGGGCGCGACGCCGTCCCGGCGGACCAGCACCTCGGCCACCGCGGGGGCCGGCGGCTGCCGCAGGGGTACGACCCGACAGCGCGACCGGATGGTCACCGAGATGTCGTCCGGGTGGGTGGACGGGGCACAGAGCAGGAAGACCGTACGCGGCGGGGGTTCCTCGATCGCCTTGAGCAGCGCGTTGCCGGCGGCCTCGGTGAGCCGGTCGGCGTCCTCGATGACCACCACCTGCCAGCGCCCGCCGGAGGGGGTGCTGGCCGCGCGCAGCACCAGCGCGCGCATCTCGTTG
This sequence comes from Micromonospora sp. NPDC002411, assembly GCF_053592955.1. Taxonomy (NCBI): domain Bacteria; kingdom Bacillati; phylum Actinomycetota; class Actinomycetes; order Micromonosporales; family Micromonosporaceae; genus Micromonospora; species Micromonospora sp. NPDC002411. The sequence goes on from NZ_JBSFBM010000432.1 coordinate 4,593, forward strand.
ACGCCGATGGACAGCCCTTCCGGCACCACCAGCCGGACGTCGGCGTGGGTGCCGCCCATCGTGGTGCGGCAGCCGGGGCACTCACCGCAGCCGGTGCCGTGCACGCACTGGAGAGCGGCGGCGAACGCCCGGGCGGCGACCGAGCGGCCGGAGCCGGGAGGGCCGGTGAAGATCCAGGCGTGCGTCATCCCGGCGGCCGGGTCCACCCCGCCGGCCGGGGCATCGCCGGTAAGCGCGGAGTCGGCATCGCCGGCGGCGATCAACGCGGGCGCCCGGTCGACCGCGCCCG
>NZ_JBSFBM010000433.1:0-4867 GCF_053592955.1 Micromonospora sp. NPDC002411
GACAGCGTGTCCGGCCCGCCGACCGCCGCGCTCTCCGCCCTCGTCCAGGCCGCCGCGTTGCTGGAACCGGACGGGCGGGCGGCGCTCCTGCCGGACAGCCCGGCCGCGCTCGCCGCGTTGACCGCCGTGCACTGTGGTGAGCTGGAGATCGCCGAGCGGGTGTTGCATCGTGCCCTGGCCGCCGGTGTCGGTGGCCCGCTGATGGCACGCCGCCACCGGCTGTTGCAGGCCTGGATCCTGATGGTCCGGGGCGACACGCACGCCGCGACCGAACGCCTCGCCACTGTCACGCTCGACGGGCGTCAACTGGAGTCCCGCGACCTGCTCTTCGCCGCCGCGATCCGGATGGGCGTCAGCCGACGCAACAGCGACCTCGGCGCGCTCAAGCGGGGCTGGGGGCAGGCGCTGGAGGCGGTGGTCCGGCACCCCGTCGACCTGTTCACCCTGTTGCCGCTGGGTGAGCTGGCCATCGCGGGCGCACGGCTCGGTGACCTGGCCCGCCTGGAGCCGTACCTGATCCAGGGGCGTGCGTTGCTGAGCCGACTCGGCGACCCCCCACTGTGGAGTGTCCCGCTGCGCTGGAGTGGCCTGCACGCCGCGATCCTGACCGCCGAGCCGGCGACCGCCGACGAACACGTCGCCGCGCTGCTCGCCGCCGCCGACCACAGCCGGTACGCCGCAGTGGTCGCCGCCGCGGCACAGAGCTGGGTGGAGGTGCTGCGCGGCGACGTCGACCCGATCCGGGTGGAGGCCGCCGCCCGAGGGCTGCACGACACCGGGCTGTGCTGGGACGGCGCACGCCTCGCCGGTCAGGCCGCCATCCGCACCGCGGACCGACGGGCGATGACCACCCTGCTCGAATGCGCCCGCGCACTCCAGGGACGGCCGTCCGGCGGGCCGGCACCGGCGACCGGCGCCAGCACGACGCGGGTCGCCGGCCCCACCCAGCAGGGCCTCAGCGACCGCGAGTACGAGGTCGCCGAACTCGTGCTGGCCGGATTGACCTACCGGGAGATCGGCGACCGGCTCTTCATCTCGGCGAAGACCGTCGAACACCACGTGGCGCGGATGCGCAACCGGCTGAACTGTGCCAACCGCACCGAGTTGCTGGCCCTGCTGCGCACCCTGGTCGCCGACCGGGCCAGCGACACGGCCGGCCAGCCGTGGCCCCAGCGAGCCGTCCGGTGAGCGGGGCGGCACGTGACGCGTAACGAGGTGCGGCTGATCCGGCTCAGGCTGGTCGTGCTGGCCGCCGTGCTGGTCTCACTCTGGTCGTACGCGGCCTACGTGGCCAGCCAGGACGCGATGGATCTGCTGCGGGTGCGTGCCCTGGCGGACACCCTGGGCCAACCCGTCGACCGCCTGATCCTGGGCTTGCAGACCGAACGTCGACTGACCGCCGAGACGGTCACGAGAGCCGCGCCGGTGGCGGCACCGCTGGTCGAGGCGCGCCAGGGAACCGACCGGGCCACCGCCGAGATCCGCGAGTTCGCCGACGGCCGCGACCTTCGACTGCTCAGCGCCGGTGACGTCCGGGACCGGGCCGGTGAGCTGGTCCGGCGACTCGACGGTCTGAGCACGATCCGCGCCAGGGTGGACGCCGGGGGTCTCGACGTGGCCAAGGCGGTCGACGGGTACGACCAGGTCATCGACGTCGCCTTTCGGGTGTACGGCCCGGAGTGGGGCGCGTACGAGAGCACGCTGGCAGCCGACACCCGCGCGGTGATCGCGCTGGCCCGCGCCCGGGAGCTGCTCGCCCGGGAGGACACCCTGGTCAGCACGGCCCTGAGCACCGGTCGGCTCGGTGCCGACGAGCGGCGTCGGCTGACCGAGCTCGTCAGCAGCCAGCGGTACGCGCGCGGCGAGGCGGCGGCCGGGTTGCCCGCCGACGACCAGGGCGAATACCAGCGCCTGGTGGGCGGGCCCGACTTCGCGAACCTGCTCGCCCTGGAGGACCTGCTGCTCTCCGGCGACGCCGGCACCGCCCCGACCGGGGTCACCGTGCAGGCCTGGCGGGCCGCCGTGGACGCCTCGCTCGGCGCGTTGCAGACACTGGTGACGACCACCGCCCGCAGCAGTGCCGAGCGGGCGGCGCCGGGCGCGGCCGTGGTGATCGCGCGCACCGGCGCGGTGGTGGGGCTCGGCCTCATCGTCGTGCTCGTGCTCCTGCTGGGCTGGGTGAACACCGTCCGCCGCCTGACCGACGCGCCGACCAGGACGGACAACGACACCCCGGCCCCGGTCCCCGCACCGTCCGGCGCCGGCGGCACGACACCGGTCGGCGGCGACCACGACCTGTTCCTGCGACTGACCCGACGCAACCAGGCACTGCTGCGCGACCAGCTCAACCTGCTCGACGGGATGCAACGCCGGGAGCGGTCGGCCGAGGAGACCGGCGAGCTGTTCCAACTCGACCACCTCACCACCCGGGTTCGACGTAACGTGGAGAAGCTGATCGCCCTCGCCGGCGCGACGCCCGCCCGCCGCTGGCGGCGGCCGGTGCCACTGCTCGACGTGGCGCGCGGCGCGGTCGCCGAGGTGCCGGACTACCACCGGGTCCTGATCGCGCCGCACTGGCCGTGGTCGTTGGCGGGACCCGCCGTCACGGACGTCGTCCACCTGCTGTCGGAGCTGATCGAGAATGCCCTCGCCCACTCGGCGTCGGACACCACGGTCCGCGTCTCCGGAGAGCACCGACCGCAGGGCTGCGCGGTCCTGGTCGTGGACGACGGGTCCGGCCTGGACGCGTCCACGCTGGCCGAGGCGAACCACCTGTTCGACAGTCCGCCGCCGGACGGCCCTCCACCGGGTTTCGCAGGTCTGTACGCCGCCGCCGTGCTGGCCGACAGGTGCGGTGCCCGCGTCTCCCTGCGTCCCAGCCAACGAGGTGGGACGGCGGCGATCGTGCTCCTCCCGGCCGCGCTGGTCACGCCCCGCGGCGACGCCCCCGGCGCGGCCACCGCAGCACCCGACACCGCCTATCCGCCCACCCGCGACGCCGTCGACCCGCCCGCCCCGAACGGCGACGGCGCGCTGCCGACGCGGGTTCGCCACGGCGGGCCGCCCGGCTTCGGAAACGACAGGACCAGCCTCGACACGGTCGAGATCCCGATCGCCAGAACAGCAAGGAGACATCCATGACGTCCGCAGTGGTCACCAACGACGGCCTGACCAGTGCCCTGGACCGCCTGGTCGACCGAGTGCACGGCGCGGAGTTCGCCGTGGTGCTCTCCCCCGACGGGCTGCCCCTCGGCGGCTCGCGGCAGGTGGGGGCGGAGCTGGTCGAGCAGATCTCCGGTGTGGTCGCCGGCCTGATCGGGTTGGGGCTGGCCGCCACCCGCGTCTGCGAGGGGGGTGCGCTCCGTCAGGTGGTGGTGCAGATGTCGCGGGCGTTCCTCTTCATCGCCACCATCCCGAACGGGACCATCCTCACCGTGCGGATCGCCGGCGACGACGTCGAGGTCGGCGACATGGCCTACGAGGTGGCGATGTTCGTGGGGCAGGCCGAGCGGCACCTGCCCATCCGTCTGGGACCGGCCTCCTCGGCGACGATCGGGGACACAGGTGCGCAGCACCGGCACCGCTGACGAGGCGTGGTACGACGACGAGGCGGGACCGGTAGCCCGGCCCTACACGATGACCGGCGGGCGTACCGCGCCCACGGGCAGCCAGTTCGACCTGATCGCACTGGTCGTCGCCCGTCGAGGGGTCACGCCGCCCACGCCGCTCTTCCCTGAACAAGCGCGGCTCGTCGAGCTGTGCCACCATCCAGTGTCGGTGGCCGAGGTCGGCGCCGAGCTGGACCTTCCGTTGGGGACCGTTCGGGTGCTGCTCGGCGACCTGCTCACGGCCGGGCTGATCGAGACGCACGACCCGCCGATGCTGTCGGAGCTGCCGACCGCGGATCTGCTCGAGGCGATCCTCGTCGGGCTTCGCGGTCTGTGACAGGGCCGATGACATCAGCGATCCGCACGGATCGCTGACGCATCCGGCGACGAACCGAAGGGGAGACAGGCAGTGCCGGCAACACCACCCCAACCACGCCGTACCGTGGCGATCATCCTGCTGGACCGGATCGTGGCTCTCGCCACGGCCACACGGCGGGTGCTCACCGGTCGGGACGACGTCTCGCGGGCCACCTGGGTGGCCGCGATCGCGGCGCTCGGGGTGCTGGTCGTGACGGCCGTCGCCGTCATCGGACTGCTGCGTACGCCGGAGAAGCTGACGCCGGTGACCCTCGACGCGCCGCCGTCTGCCGACCAGGTGGGCACGCAGGCGCCGGAGACCCCCCGGGCGCAGGCACGGCCGGCGGCGAGCAGTCCGACGGCGTCCGCTCCCCCACCGGTCGCGTCGGCCACCGCTTCAGCGCCGACGGTCGGGGCGTCGACCCGGCCCACCCCCAGCGGTGCGACCGCCTCGCCCACGCCGGCCGCCCTGAACGCCGACTTCTCCATCGCTGACAACGCGTTGCTCAGTTACGGAGCGGCCGTGACGATCACCAACCCCGGGCCGGTGTCGGTGCCGCAGTGGACGCTGACCGTCACCCTGCCCCGGGAGTCGCTGCGGGTCAGCGGCGTCGAGGGCGCACGGGCCAGCCGCGACGGTGCGGTGTGGACGTTCGTGCCGGACGGAAGCGCCGGTCAGGTGCCGGGCAGCGCGTCGGTCCGGGTGACGTTCCGGGTCAACGGCTCACCGGCGGGTGCGGCCCCCGAGGCGTGCACCATCGACGGGACCGCCTGCACCGGCCTGACGCACTGACCTCAGGCTGACCGGCGCCGGTCGGGAGCGGTACACCGAGCGTTCCGTCGACGGCAACGCCTGATTGATCACCAGTTCGGGGCCGCTTCGTACCGTTCCGGCCATGACT
>NZ_JBSFBM010000434.1:0-4857 GCF_053592955.1 Micromonospora sp. NPDC002411
CGGGCGTACCGCGGCAGCGGGGCGACGACCTGGGTTGGGCGCGAGCGGGTGGGCTGGCCATCCCGACCTGGCTGTACGCTGGGCCAGCACGGCAGCCGGGTCGGCGGGGGTGGCTCGGTCGGGGACGGCGGCCTGCGCCGCGCCGGGCGCGACGAGCAGGAGGACCGTCAGGACGAGGGCGGGGAGCGGGGAGCGGCGCATCCGAACCTCCGAGCAGATCGAGATTGATGGATGCGGCCAAGCATCGCCCGGTGCCCGACGCCGTGGCAACCTCCGGCCGCCCTCTTCCCCGCCCGGCGGGAATCGTCGATCCGGGGACGACCCGGGCCAGGCCCACTGATAATTCCTCGGGAGACACGGCGGGAGGCCGGGCATGACCACCAAAGGCAATGCGGCGCTGGTACGCCGGCTGGACGGGTCGACCCGGGCAACACTGCTGGAGTTGCTCTTCGACGTGGTCTTCGTGGCCGCCCTCGCGCTGACCTCGAAACTGTTGTCCGAAGAGCTCTCCTGGTCCGGCGCCGCCAAGCTGCTGCTGATGCTGACCGCCGTCTGGTGGACGTGGTCGATCACCACGACCACGACCGAGTTCTACGATCCGCAGCAACGCCCGATCCAGGCCATCCTGATGATCGCCATGGTCGGGTCGGTGGGGATGGCGGCATCGCTGCCGATGGTCACCATCGGGCACCAACTGCTCTTCGTGACCTCCTACGTCGGCACGCACGTGATCCGCTGCATCATCCTGGTCGCCGCCCTGCACCGGCAGGGGCACCGGACGGCCAGGGAGCGGGCCACCCGGTTTCTCTTCTGGTTCACGGTGTCCGGCGTCTTCTGGGTCATCGGCGCACTGTCGGAGACTCCGAACTGGGGGCTCTGGACGATCGCCATGACGATCGACCTGGTCGCCGGGGCGGCACGCTACCCGACGCCCCGGCTGGGCCGGGTGCCGCTTGTCCAGTACGGGCGGACCACCGAGCATCTGGGCGAGCGGTACCAACAGTTCATCATCCTGGCCCTCGGCGACATCATCCTGTTGCCGACGTTGCAGGTGAGCCGGGGCCATCTCGATCACCTCCGGCTCGCCTCCCTGCTCTGCGCCTTCGCCACCATGCTGCTGCTCTGGCAGATCTACGTCTTCCGCGCCGGCGAGCTGTTGGTGGCGGCCGAGGCCCACGGGAGCCGGGCGACGCGACTCGCCCCGTTCACCCATCTGGTCATGCTGGCCGGCGTGGCCGGCACTGCCGCCACCTTCGACCTGATCGTCACCAGGCCGACCGGCACGACGCCGGTGCCGTGGCTCGTGCTGATCATCACCGGCCCGACGCTGTTCGTGGTCGGCCGCGTCCTCTTCACCCTGGCGGTGTCGTGGGTCATGCCGTGGCGGCGAGTTGTCTGGCAGTTCCTGCCGCTACTGGTGCTGCCGTGGGCCGGCGGCTGGCCGCCGCTGCTGGTGGCCGCGATCGTGGCGCTCGGGTTGGCCGGTCACATCCTGCTTCCCGGGGCGGCCCGGGAGACCACGCCGGGCCTGCGGTTCCGGCAACCCGGCGACTGATCTCCTCGGTCAGCCGACGTGTCCGGCCGCCCTCGTCCCCGACCGGCGGGAATCGTCGATCCGGGGACGTCCCGTGCCGCCGCCGCCGATAATCCTCGGAGACGGCGGCGGGAGGCCGGGCATGACCACCGCAGGAACCGCGGCGCTGGTACGCCGGCCGGACGGGTCGACCCGGGCCACGCTGCTGGAGCTGCTCTTCGACGTGGTCTTCGTGGCCGCCCTCGCGCTGACCTCGACGCTGCTGACCGAGAACATCTCCTGGTCCGGTGGCGCGAAGGTGCTGCTGATGCTGACGGCCATCTGGTGGACCTGGTCGGTCACCTCCACCACCACCGAGTTCTACGACCCGCAGCAACGTCCCATCCAGGCCATCCTGATGATCGCCATGGTCGGGTCGGTGGGGATGGCGGCGTCGCTGCCCATGGTCACCGACGGGCACGCGATGATCTTCGCGGTCGCGTACGTCGGCACGCACGTGCTCCGCGGCATCATCCTGATCACGTCGCTGTACCGGCAGCGCCACCGGGCGGCCACCATCCGGGCCAGCCGATTCCTGTTCTGGTTCGTCGTGTCCGGCGTCTTCTGGATCACCGGTGCGGCGACCGGCGACGTGAACTGGACGCTCTGGACCATCGCCATCGTGATCGACCTGCTGTCCGCGGCGGCCCGCTATCCGACGCCCTGGCTGGGCCGGGTGCCCATCGACCAGTACGAGCGGACCACCGGGCACCTGGGCGAGCGGTACCAACAGTTCGTCATCCTGGCACTCGGCGACATCATCCTGGTGCCCACCATGCGGGTCAGCCGCACCGACCTCGACGGTATCCGGATCACCTCGCTGTTCTGCGCGTTCGCCGTCATGCTGCTGCTCTGGCAGGTCTACGTCTTCCGGGCCGGCGAATTGCTGGAGGCCGGGGCGCGGGCCGGCCGACCGGCCCGGGTGGCCCCGTACACCCATCTGGTGATGTTGGCCGGCGTGGTCGCCACGGCGGCCTCGTTCGACCTGGTCGTCTCGCAGCCGACCGGGACGACGCCGGCCCGGTGGCTCCTGCTGATCGTGGGCGGCCCGGCGCTGTTCGTGGTGGGCCGCGCGTTGTTCACCCTGCTGGTGTCCACGAACGTGCCGTGGTGGCGGATGGCCTGTCTGGTCGTGCCGCTGCTGGTGCTGCCCTGGGCCGGCGACTGGCCGCCGGTGCTGGTCGTCGTGGCCGTCGCGCTGGGGCTGACAGGTCACGTGCTGCTCCCCGGAGCGGTCCGGGAGACCACGCCCGGCCTACAGATGCGGCGACCGGGAGGGTGAGCCTCAGCCGAGGTGTCGACCGGCCCACTCGGCGAGGTCCCGAGCGCACGCGTCCACCGACTCCCGCCAGGTCCGGGCCGCGCCGTCCCCCGCCTCGTCGCTGACCTGCTTGACCAGCCGACACGGCACGCCGGCCTGCGCGGCGGCCCACGCCACCGCGTACCCCTCCATGTCGACCAGGTCGGCGCGCTGCGCCAACCGGTCCCGTGCCGCGTCGTCGGCGACGAACGTGTCACCGGTGGCCAGCACCGCGCCCTCGGCGGCCAGCGACAGTGGCGCCCCGTAGGTCTCGCCGGTCAGCGACCGCAGCAACTCGGTGTCCAGGTCGTGCTGGAGCACTGTGGCCACCTCCTGGATGCCGGCCAACCCGGGGCGCAACGCCCCGGCCGTGCCCAGGTTGAGCAGCAGGGACGGGCGCGGCCCGGCGGCCAGCACCGCGGCCACCGCGCTGGCGGCGTTCACCTTGCCCATGCCGGTGAGCAGGACCGGCAGGTCGGGCGGCAGGTAACGGGCCTCCTCCCCGACAGCGAGCACCACCAGCGGACGATCGGCGCGGACCGTACCCCGAAGATTCACCGGAGCATCGTACGGGCCGGCTCCTCGGCCGCCGACATCAGTCGTCGGCGAAGCGGTACAGGACGAAGTCCTTCTCCGCGCCGCAGGCGATCACGTGGGTGCTCCACGAGCAGGACGCGCTCCGGACGTCCTTCAGCTCGCCCAACTCGTCGGGTTCGCCGGACTCGGCCCACACGCCGGCCAGCACGCGGTTGTCAGTGACAGTGCTGGGCGCCTTGGCGAACACCAGCAGGTTGCCGGCGTCGAGTCGCACCCCCACACCGTCGCGGTCCCGCAGCACCGGCTTACCGGCGCTGTCGAAGAGAGTGAGGGCCGGTTCCGGGTACTCCCGCTGGGCGAGCACCTGCTCACCTACCGCGACCAGGCCGGTTGCGCCCGGCGCCGGGAACCGTCTCGTGGGCTTACCCTCGGCCGCCGCCACCACCTCGGTGCGCTCGGCAGCGTTGTTGGGCACCTGCAACAGGCAGGCCCGCCGCTCGCCGCAGGCGATCAGCTCCTTCGGGCGGTACTCGTCGTTGCCCGCCCGGTGCAGCACCACCGGCTCCGCGTCGGAACCCAGGTCGTACGCCAGCAACTGGTAACCGCCCTCGTTGGCGGCCACGTACAGGCGGTCCTCGTCGGCGACCACCAGATCGTCGAGGTCGGCGACGCTCCCCCACTGGCGCAGCACGCGGCCGGAGGCCATGTCGACAAGCCGCACCGACCGGTCCGCACCGACCTGGACGAGTCGCCGCCCCGAACCCGTCCAGGGATCGCGGGGCGTGCCGTCGAGGAAGGCCGGCCCGCCCGCCGCCTCGGCACTGCCCACCGGCCGGACCACTGTGCGGTTGCCGCCGTACTGGTCGCCGGGGTTGGCCTGGGTCCACTTCTGCGCGCCGTCGCCCAGTCGCAGGCCGACGAGTTGGGCGGCGTTCCGGTCCACGAGCACCGCCGTGTCGTCGGCGAAGAAGACGTCGTCGTCACCGCGGACCGCGCGCTGCCACCGCTGCCTGCCGTCCCCACCGTCGAGCAGGGCCAGCGGCCGCAGGGTGCTGTCGCCCGGGGCGTCGGCCAGCACGGCGACCCCTCCCGGTACGGCGATGATCGCCTCCCAGTCGGCGGCCCGGGCGTCGGTCTGCTCACGCCACACCTCGTCGCCGGTTCTCGCGTCGACGGCCACCACCTCCAGCCGGTCGTCGGGACGTGAGAACCCCAGGTAGGCCCGGTCGCCGAGGATCGCCGTCCACATGCCGGCCGGTCGCTCCGCGCCGGCCGGCGGCCGGGACAGCTCGCGCAGCGACCGGAACTCCAGGTCGGGGTAGCGGTCACGGGTCAGGTAGAGAGCCGTCGCGGCCCAGATGCTGACCCCCGCCGACCCGTCCGGCGCGGCCAGGCTCACCGACGAGCCGCCGTCGGGGTCGCGGATCACCTCACCGAAGCAGAGATC
>NZ_JBSFBM010000435.1:0-4821 GCF_053592955.1 Micromonospora sp. NPDC002411
GGGCGGTGGCAGATCGCGACGCGGATCAAGATCCCGCTGATCGCGCCCGCGCTGATCCTGATCCTGGTCTTCTCGCTCATCGGCACCCTGCAGTTCTTCAACGAACCGCAGATCCTGCGATACCTCGCCGCGGGCACGATCAGGACGGACTTCACCCCCAACATGTACGCGTACGAGCAGGCGTTCTCGCTGGCCAACTTCAACTACGGGTCGGCGATCTCGTTCGCCCTCGGCGGCATCGTCTTCATCTGCGTGTACGTCTTCCTGTTCTTCACCCGCAAGCGGAGGAGCTTCCTCTGATGACCGCCCCCACGAGCGCCCGCTCCGGCCCCCGCCGGCCGCAGCGCTATCTCCCCATGCAGATCCTCCTCGGCTTCCTGGTGATCTATTTCCTCGTGCCGTTCTGGTGGCTCATCGTCAACAGCTCCAAGGACGCGGCCGGCCTGTTCGGCGGCGACAACACCCTGTGGTTCACCGACCAGGTCGACTACCTCGGCAACCTGAAGCAGCTGTTCACCCACGACGGGGGCATCTACCTGCGGTGGATCCTCAACTCCACGCTGTACGCCATCGCCGGTGGTGTCGGTGCCACGATCCTGGCGGTGATGGCCGGGTACGGGTTCGCCAAGTACCGGTTCGCGGCCCGGCGGTTCAGCTTCGCCGTCGTGCTCGGCGCGTTGATGGTCCCGGCCACCGCGCTGGTCATCCCGACCTTCATCATGTTTTCCCAGCTCGGCCTGACGAACACGGTCTGGGCGGTGATCCTCCCGTCGCTACTCAACCCGTTCGGCGTCTACCTGATGCACGTGTACGCGCGCGACGCGGTGCCCGACGAACTCCTGGACGCGGCGCGGGTCGACGGCGCGGGAGAGGTGCGCACGTTCCTGCAGATCGCCCTACCGATGATGCGCCCCGCGGTGGTCACCGTGCTGCTCCTGTCCGCGGTGGCGTCCTGGAACAACTACTTCCTGCCGCTGGCGATGCTCTCCGACAACCGGCTCTTCCCTGTCACCGTCGGTCTCGGCCTGTGGCAGGGGATCGCGTCGGCGAACAACGCGGGAGGCACCTCGCTGTGGAGCCTCATCATCCTGGGCTCGCTCGTGTCAGTGATTCCGCTGATCATCGCGTTCTTCAGCCTGCAACGACACTGGCGCGGCGGGCTGTCCGTCGGAGGCCTCCGGTAGGCAGCACCCGCGCCACCAGCCAGTGCACCACCCGCTCAAGGATCGCCGCGAACCCCCGTGGCGCGGACGGATGACAGAGGAGTCTGCTGATGTCGACGACGAATCGACAGCTGCGCAGCGCGCAGTGGTTCGGTGCGGAGGGCCGCAACGGTTTCATCCACCGGTCCTGGATGCGCAACCAGGGGTTCGCGGACGACGTCTTCGACGGCCGCCCGGTGATCGGCATCGCCACCACCTGGTCGGAGCTGACCCCCTGCAACGCCCACCTGCGTGACCTGGCCGAGTCGGTGAAGCGGGGGGTGTGGGAGAGCGGCGGCCTGCCGCTGGAGTTCCCGGCGATGAGCCTGGGTGAACCCCTCATGCGACCCACGACCATGCTCTACCGCAACCTGCTGGCGATGGAGTTGGAGGAGTCGGTACGGGCCAACCCGCTCGACGGGGTGGTCCTGCTCTCCGGCTGCGACAAGACCACCCCCGGCCTGCTGATGGGGGCGGCGAGCGTCGACCTGCCGACGCTGATGCTGACCGGCGGCCCGATGCTCAACGGCAAGTTCCGCGGCCAGGACATCGGCTCGGGCACCGTCGTCTGGCGCTTCACCGAGGAGATGCGGGCGGGCCGGATGAGCGCGGCCGACTGCGCGGAGGCGGAGGTCGGCATGTCCCGCAGTCGGGGGCACTGCATGACCATGGGGACCGCCTCCACGATGGCCTGCGTGACCGAGGCGCTGGGCGTACAGCTCCCGGGGGCCGCCGCCGTGCCGGCCGTCGACTCCCGGCGGTACGCCCTCGCCCACGCCGCCGGACGCCGGATCGTCGCCATGGTCGAGCAGGATCAACGGCTGTCCACTGTGCTCACCAGGCAGGCGTTCGAGAACGCGGTCCGGGTCAACGCCGCGATCGGCGGTTCGACGAACGCCGTCGTACACCTGCTCGCGGTTGCCGGACGCCTCGGTGTTCCGCTGTCGCTGGAGGACTTCGACGCCCTCACCGCCGACGTGCCCATGCTGGTCAACCTCATGCCGTCCGGGGCGTACCTGATGGAGGACTTCGCCTACGCGGGCGGTGTCCCGGCCGTGATGGCGGAGATCGCCCCGCTGCTGCACATGGACCACGTCACCGTCAGCGGAAAGAGCGTGGCCGACAACATCGACGGCGTGAAGTGCTGGAACCGGGACGTCATCGCCACCATGGCGGAGCCCTTCCAACCCGCCGGCTCGGGCACCGTGGTGCTCCGCGGATCGCTCGCGCCGTCCGGGGCCGTGCTGAAGGTCTCCGCGGCCTCCGCCCACCTCCTCAGCCACACCGGGCCGGCGCTCGTCTTCGACCGGATCGAGGAGTACGTCGTCGCGGCCGACGACCTGGACCTCGACGTCACCCCCGACACGGTGATCGTGGTCCGCAACGCCGGGCCACGCGGCTACCCGGGGTTCCCGGAGGTGGGCAACGTGCCGATGCCACGACGGCTGCTCGCCGACGGCATCACGGACATGGTGCGGATCTCCGACGCCCGGATGAGCGGCACCGGGTACGGCACCTGTGTCCTGCACGTGGCCCCGGAGGCGTCGGTGGGCGGCCCGCTCGCGTTGGTGCGCACCGGCGACCTGGTCCGCGTCGACGTGGCGACGCGATCCCTGGACCTGCTCGTCGACGACGCGGAACTCGCCCAGCGCCGTGCCGCCTGGCAGCCACCACCGCCGGTCGCCGACCGGGGATGGGTGCGGCTGTACAGCGAGCACGTCCTCCAGGCCGACCAGGGCGCCGACCTGGACTTCCTCGTCGGCGGCAGCGGCAGCGACGTGCCTCGGCACTCGCACTGACCACGCCGCGACGCACGAAGCCGCGAGGAACCGTTCGCAGGGGAGGTGGGACGGACGGCCCGCGGGGGTGAGGTCCCGCGGTTGCCGCCTCAGGAGGAGATCGCGCGCGCCCACGGCACGAGGAGGCGTTCGAGGCCGGCCATCAGGTAGAAGAGCAGTGCGCCCATGAGCGCGAGCAGGATCAACGCCGCGAACGCGAGCGGCGTGTCCGCGGACTGTCCGGAACTGGCGATCACCGCCCCGAGCCCGGCCTGGGGGTTGATCACTTCGCCGATGATCGCGCCGATGATGGCGAGTGAGGTCGCCACCTTCAGACCGACGAAGATCTGCGGCAGGGCCCACGGAAGTCGGACCTTGAGGAAGGTCTGCCACCACGAGGCGGAGAGGGAGCGGGCCAGCTCGCCGAGGTCGTTCGGTGTCGAGGTCAGGCCCGCCATGGTCGAGATCAGGATCGGGAAGAAGCAGAGCAGCACGACCATCACGATCTTGGCCTCGTAACCGAAGCCGATCCAGACCAGGAGCAGTGGCGCGAGCGCCACCTTCGGCACCGCGTTGATGCCGGCGATCATCGGTAGGACCATCCGCTCGACGGTCCGCGACGCGGCGAGCAGGACGGCGAGCAGAAGCCCGCCCACCGCCGCGATCCCGAACCCGATGATCGTCTCCAGGAAGGTGATCCAGGTCTGCTGAGCCAGGTGACCGGGGAGCCGCAGGAACGCGTCGACCACGTCCGGGGGAGCTGGCAGGAAGAACGGTTCGATGTCGAAGGCCCAGGTGGACAGCCACCAGAGCCCGGTCGCGACCACCGCGCCCAGGGCCGGGAGCCCGAGGGTGTGCCGGCGTCGTTCTGCCCGGGAGTCGCCGGTCACGACTTCTTGACGAAGGTCGGGTCCACGACGGCCGCCGGCGTCAGGCCCGACGGAATCAGGTTGGCGCGTTCGAGGACGGCGATGGTCTGCGCCACCCGCGACTCGTCCAGGAACCCGATCGGGGCACCGCCGTCGGGACGGACGTGCGGGGCCATCGCGTCGATCTCACCCTTGCCCGCCGCCACCGTGTAGGTGGGTTTCGCCTTGTTGAGGATTGTCGCCGCCTCGTCCGGGTGCTCGATGCTGTACGCCAGGCCCTTGAGCGCGGCCTTGGTGAACCGCTGCACGAGGTCGGGGTCCTTGCTGATGAGCGACGGGGTGGTGATGATCGCGTTGCCGAACAGGTCCGGCAGGTAGTCGCTGTAGGGCAGGACCACGACGTCCTTCCGGGCGGCGGTCTGCAGGGCGCCGCGGCTGAGCAGGAACGTGCCCAGCGCGTCGACCCGCCGGCTCGCCATGAGGCCGTTGAGGGCTGTGGGTTGCACGCCCTCGATCTTCACCGTCGCCGGGTCGAGCCCGGCCAGCCGCGCGTACGCCGGGAAGAGCAACTCCGTCACGGAGCCGCTGCCGGTGGCGATCGTCTTGCCCCGGAGGTCCTTCGGGGTGGTGATGTTGGTGTCCTTGGTGGTCATCACCGAGATCAAAGTCTGCTGGTGCACGGCGGCGATCGCCCGCCAGTCGGTGAACTCGCCCTTGCCCGCCTGGATGACGGCACCGGTGAAGTCGAGAGCGCCGAACTGCACCTGCCCCGACTTGAGCGCGGTCAGGTTCTGCTGGTTGCCGGCGCCCTCCTTGATGTCGACCTCGATGCCGACCTCGGCGAAGTAGCCCTTCTCATTGGCCACCCACGCGAAGGCGTCGCGGCCCACCGCACCGAACGCGGTGATGTAGGCGACCTTGTCGATCTCACCGCCGGGCGGGTCGCCGCCGCTGTCACCGGTGTCGCCGCAG
>NZ_JBSFBM010000436.1:0-4803 GCF_053592955.1 Micromonospora sp. NPDC002411
GTCCTCGTCGGTGAGGATCACCATCTCGCCGCCACCGATGTCGTAGCCCTTGGCGATGTCGTCGTAGGTGACCTCCTCGCCGCAGACCGAGCAGGAGCCTTCCTCTGGTCACTGGACCGGCTGTCCCGCGAGCCGGCACCGGCCGAGGCCCGCCAGCGGTGCCGCGTGCTCTACGTCAGCCCGCTCAAGGCGCTGGCCGTCGACGTGGAACGCAACCTGCGCGCCCCCCTCGCCGGGATCCGGCAGGCGGCGACCCGGCTGGGCATCGCACCACCCGACATCACCGTTGGCATGCGCACCGGCGACACGCCGGCGGACGAGCGACGAGCCTTCGCCCGCACCCCACCGGACATCCTCATCACCACACCCGAGTCGCTGTTCCTGCTGCTCACGTCCGCAGCTCGCGACTCGCTGCGGGGCGTTCAGACGGTGATCGTCGACGAGGTGCACGCGGTGGCCGGCAGCAAGCGTGGCGCCCACCTCGCCCTCTCCCTCGAACGCCTCGACGAGCTGCTGCCCGCCCCGGCGCAACGCATCGGCCTCTCCGCCACCGTCCGGCCGATCGACGCCTGCGCGCAGTTCCTCGGCGGCGCCCGTCCGGTCGACGTGGTGCAGCCGGCTACCCCGAAGACCATCGAGGTCAGCGTTCAGGTCCCGGTGGAGGACATGACCCGCCTCGACGAGCAGGAGCAGCCACCGGAGGACGACCTCGGCGGCCCCGGGCCACGACGTGCCTCGATCTGGCCGGCCGTCGAGGAACGGGTCTTCACACTCATCGGCCAGCATCGGTCGACGATCGTCTTCACCAACTCCCGCCGCAGCGCCGAACGCCTCTGCGCCCGGCTCAACGAGCTCGCCGCCGAAGAGGCGACCGAGAGCGCTATCGGCGTACCGGAAGGGTTGTCGGCCGACGACGACCTGGCGGGCGACCGCGACCCGGCGTCCGGGGCGCAGCGGTGGGGTGGACCTGCCGGCCCGGTGCGCAACCGGCCACCAGCCGAGGTAATGGCCCAGTCCGGCGCGGCCACCGGCGCGACGCCGGTGATCGCCCGCGCCCACCACGGCAGCGTGTCCCGGGAGGAGCGCAAGCACATCGAGGAGGCGCTCAAGTCCGGCCAGCTGCCGGCGGTCGTGGCCACATCCAGCCTGGAGCTGGGCATCGACATGGGCGCTGTCGACCTGGTGGTGCAGATCGAGGCGCCACCCAGCGTGGCCGCTGGTCTGCAACGGGTCGGCCGGGCCGGGCACCAGGTGGGCGCGGTCTCCCGTGGGGTGGTCTTCCCGAAGCACCGCGGCGACCTGCTGTCCTGCGCAGTGGTCGCCGAGCGGATGACCGACGGCGCGATCGAGGAGCTGCACTACCCGCGCAATCCCCTGGACGTGCTGGCCCAGCAGATCGTGGCGATGGTGGCACTGGAGCCGTGGCAGCTCGGCGACCTGGCCGTGCTGGTCCGCCGGGCCGCGCCCTTCGCCGAGCTGCCCGACTCGGCGCTGCACGCCGTTCTGGACATGCTCTCCGGCCGATACCCGTCCACCGCGTTCGCCGAGCTGCGTCCCCGACTGGTGTGGGACCGGGCCACCGACCTGCTCACCGGCCGTCCCGGCGCACAGCGACTCGCGGTGACCAGCGGCGGCACCATCCCCGACCGGGGCCTGTTCGGGGTGTTCCTGGCCGGCGCGGAGCGGGCCGCCCGCGTCGGTGAGCTGGACGAGGAGATGGTCTACGAGTCGCGGGTCGGCGACGTCTTCCTGCTCGGCTCCTCCTCCTGGCGCATCGAGGAGATCACCCCGGACCGGGTGCTGGTCTCGCCCGCCCCCGGTCAGGCGGCGCGGATGCCGTTCTGGAAGGGCGACCAGCTGGGCCGACCGGTGGAGCTGGGCCGGGCCATCGGCGCCCGGGTGCGCACCCTGCTGCGACAGAGCGACGAGGCGGCGCTGGCCGCGCTGCGCGACGGCGGCCTGGACGAGTGGGCGGCCGGCAACCTGATGGCCTACCTCCGTGATCAGCGCGAGGCCACCCGCTCGCTGCCCGACGACCGGACGATCGTGGTCGAGCGGTTCCGTGACGAGCTGGGTGACTGGCGGCTCGCCGTGCACAGCGTCCTCGGTGCCCGGGTCAACGGGCCCTGGGCGCTGGCGGTGGGCCGCCGGCTGGCTGAACGGTACGGGGTGGACGCTCAGGTGATGCCCTCCGACGACGGCATCGTGGTGCGACTGCCGGACACCGCCGACGAGCCGCCCGGCGCCGACATCGTGGTCTTCGAGCCGGACGAGATCGCCCAGCTCGTGGAGGAGTCGGTCGGCACCTCCGCGCTCTTCGCCGCCCGTTTCCGGGAGTGCGCCGCCCGGTCGCTGCTGCTCCCCCGCCGCGACCCGCGCCGCCGCCAACCGCTCTGGCAGCAGCGGCAACGGGCCGCTCAACTGCTCGACGTCGCCCGCGAGTACGCCGACTTCCCGGTCACTTTGGAGGCAGCCCGGGAGTGCCTCCAGGACGTCTTCGACCAGCCCGCACTGGCCGGGCTGATGCGTGACCTGGCCACCCGCAAGGTGCGGTTGGTCGAGGTCGAGACCAGCGCGCCGTCCCCGTTCGCCCGTTCGCTGCTCTTCGGTTACGTCGGCGCGTTCCTCTACGAGGGCGACGCGCCGCTCGCCGAGCGTCGCGCCGCCGCGCTCGCCCTGGACTCCACGCTCCTCGGCGAGCTGCTCGGTCGGGTCGACCTGCGCGAGCTGCTCGACCCGGCGGTGCTCACCGAGACGGATCGGCAGCTGCGGTGGCTGACCGAGCAACGCCGCCCCCGCGACGCCGAGGACGTCGTCGAGCTGCTGCGGGTTCTCGGTGACCTGAGCGACGCCGAGTTGACCGAGCGGGGGGTGCCCGAGGCCTGGCTGACCGAGCTGGAGGCCACCCGCCGGGTGCTGCGGGTCCGGATCGCCGGGGAGCAACGCTGGGTGGGCGTCGAGGACGCCGCCCGGCTGCGCGACGCTCTCGGCGTGGCGTTGCCGGTCGGGGTGGCCGAGGCGTACCTCGCCCCGGTGGCCGATCCGCTCGGCGACCTGGTGGCCCGCTACGCCCGCACCCATGGGCCGTTCGCGGCGGCCAGCTGTGCCGCCCGCTTCGGGCTCGGCGTGTTCGTCGTCGAGCAGGCGTTGCGCCGGCTCGGCGCGACCGGACGGGTGGTCTCCGGGGAGTTCACCCCGGACTCGGCCGGCGCGCAGTGGTGCGACGCCGAGGTGCTGCGGATGCTGCGCCGCCGTTCACTCGCGGCGCTGCGCCGGGAGATCGAGCCGGTGCCGCCCCGGGCGCTCGCCACGTTCCTGCCCCGCTGGCAGCAGGTCGGCTCCTCCGCCCGAGGTGTGGAGGCGCTCGCCGCGACGGTGGAGCAGTTGCAGGGCGCGGCGGTGCCGGCGTCCGCCCTGGAGCGGCTGGTGCTGCCCGGTCGGGTCGCCGACTACTCCCCCGCCCAGCTCGACGAGCTGTGCGCCAGCGGGGAGGTGCTGTGGGCGGGGTCGGGTGCGATCTCCGGGGGCGACGGCTGGGTGACCCTCGCGTACGCGGACGCCGCTCCACTGCTGCTTCCGCCGCCGGACGAGGCGTTGACCCGTACCCCGCTGCACGACGCGGTGCTCGACGCGCTCGACGACGGGCAGGCGCTGTTCTTCCGGGCCTTGGCCGACCGGGTCGGCTCGACCGACGACGCCGCGCTGACCACAGTGATCTGGGACCTGGTCTGGGCCGGGCACCTCACCAACGACACCCTCGCTCCGCTGCGCGCGGTGCTCGGTGCCGGCGGTGCACACCGCTCGCGGCCGTCCGCGCCCCGCACCCGTTACCGGCGTCCGGGTCGGGTGGCACTGCCCACCCGGAGTGGCCCGCCGACCGTCGCCGGTCGGTGGTCGCGCCTGCCGGAGCGGGACGTCGACCCGACCCGACGGGCGGCGGCGCTCGCCGACGTCCTGCTGGAACGGCACGGGGTGGTCACCCGCGGCGCGGTGATGGCCGAGCAGGTGGTCGGCGGTTTCTCGGCGGTCTACCCGGTGCTGTCGGCCCTGGAGGAGCGCGGCGCGGCCCGCCGGGGTTACTTCGTCGAAGGGCTGGGCGCGGCGCAGTTCGCGGTACCGGGCGCGGTGGACCGGCTCCGCGCGTTGGCCGACTCCACCGACGGCGCGCGGGGCCGGGGCACACCGGCCACCGTGCTCGCCGCCACCGACCCCGCCAACCCGTACGGCGCGGCGCTGCCCTGGCCGGACCGGGTGCTCGACTCCGGTGACGGGGCCGCCCCGGCGACCGGGCACCGGGCCGGCCGCAAGGCCGGTGCGCTGGTGGTGCAGGTCGGCGGTGACCTCGTCCTCTACGTGGAACGCGGCGGCCGGACGCTGCTCTCCTTCAGCGACGACGCGGACGCCCTCGCCGCGGCCGGCAAGGCGCTCGCCGACGCCGTCCATTCGGGCGCATTGGGTGCGATGTCGGTGGAGCGGGCCGACGGCGAGGCGGTGCACTCCTCACCGCTGCGCGACGCGCTGACCTCCGCCGGTTTCCGGGCCACCCCCCGTGGCCTGCGCCTGCGCGGCTGACCGCGCTCAGCCGAGGCTGTCGAGGACCTTCTCGTAGCGGGGACGGTCGGCGGCCGGGGTCTTCGCCGCCAGGTAGTTGAGCACCACCGCTCCACGCCGGTACGACTGACCACCCCAGGTCTCCGCGATGTCGCTGGCGCTGGTCTCGTCGGGGAACACGTACACCGTGACGGCGTCGGTGGCGACGACCTCGGAACAGCCCAGGCCCAGCCCGTCCGGCCCACAGTCGAC
>NZ_JBSFBM010000437.1:0-4798 GCF_053592955.1 Micromonospora sp. NPDC002411
GAAGCCGTAGGGAAGTTCGAGGCGGTGACGGGCCAGCAGGGCCGGGTCGGTCAGCAGGTCCAGGGTGGGTGCGTCGGCGACGATCCGGCCGCCGTCGAGGATCACCGAACGTTCGCACAGCTCCGCCGCGTACGGCAGGTCGTGCGTGACCATCAACAGGGTCACCGGCAGGTCGCGCAGGATCTCGGCCAGCTCACGGCGGGCCGCCGGGTCCAGGTTCGAGGACGGTTCGTCGAGCACCAGGATCTCCGGGTGCATGGCGAGCACGGTGGCCACCGCCACCCGGCGGCGCTGCCCGAACGAGAGGTGCTGCGGCGACCGGTCCCGGTGCTCACCCATCCCCACCGCGGCGAGCGCCTCGTCCACCCGGGCGGTCAACTCCGCCCCGCGCAGGCCCAGGTTCGCCGGGCCGAACGCCACGTCCTCCGCCACAGTGGGCAGGAACAACTGGTCGTCCGGGTCCTGGAAGACGATGCCCACCCGGCGACGCACCTCGGCCAGGGTGGCCCGATCCGGCGTGACGGTCAGCCCGCCGACGCTCACACTGCCCTCGGCCGGGGTGAGGATGCCGTTGAGGTGCAGCACCAACGTGGTCTTGCCGGCACCGTTGGGCCCGAGCAGCGCCACCCGATCCCCGCGCGGCACGGTCAGGTCCACCCCGTGCAGGGCGACGTGCCCGTCCGGGTGCGCGTACCGGACGCCACGAACGTCCAGCGAGACAGCGGTCTGCACGACACCGATCATGACAGCACGACGGCGGTGGCGGCGATGGAGGCCGCAAGCACCGGCACGGTCGCCGCCACCAACCACTGACCGACGCTCGCCGCGCCCTCGCCCTGCCACACGACAGGCATCCGCCCGTTGTAGCCCCGGGACAGCATCGCCAGATAGACGCGCTCGCCGCGCTCGAAGGCGCGCAGGAACAGCGCCCCGATCCCGGCGGCGAAGCCGCGCAACTGCCACAGGAAGCGCGGGTCGTCACCCCGGGACATCCGGGCCACCCGCATCCGCCGCGCCTCGCCGACCAGCACGTCCAGGTAGCGCAGCATGAACGTGGCGATCTGGGTGAGCACCTGCGGGCAGTGCAGCCGGTCGAGTCCCACGATCAGGTCCCGGGTGGTGGTGGTCGCCGCCAGCAGCAGTGAGGCGAGCACGCCCAGGGTGCCCTTGGCCAGGATGTTCCAGGCCCCGTGCAGCCCGTCCTCGGACAGCCGCAGACCCAGCACCTCGACCCGGTCACCGCTGCCGAGGAACGGCAGCGCGATGGCGAACAGCACGAACGGCACCTCGATCAGCGCCCGGCTGAGCAACCACCGCGGCCCGACCCGGGCCAACGCCGCCACGACTGCCACCAGCACCGCGTACGCGCCGAAGGCCCAGAACGCCTCGCGTGGGGTGGCCACCACGGCGATGGTGAAGACCACCATCGCCGCGATCTTGACCTCGGGCGGGAGCCGGTGCACCGGCGAGTTGGACTCGCGGTACAGCACATGCCCGTGACCGGCACCCATCTCCGCGTACTCCTTCGTTCAGCTGGCCGCGTCGGCGCGGCGTCGGGCGTCGTCGTCGGACGTCGCGGGCTCGCCCCCGGCGGTCGTCGTCTCGTCCGGGTCGGTCGGCGTGCCGCCCCGGCGACGCAGCAGCCAGAAGCCGCCGGCGCCGACCGCGAAGGTGACCAGGACACCGAGCACCCCGGACAGGCCGGTGGAGACGAAGCTGTTCTCGATGCCGCGCACGCCGTAGTCGGCGAGCGGGCTGTCCCCCAGCTCGTGGTCCTTCGCCTGCTGGGCCGGGCAGCTGCCGCCGACGATGGTGTCGTCGGCGTCGACAGTGCAGCCCTTCAGCAGTGAGGAGTCCAACCCGTCCGGGTGGGACGACGCGTAGTTGCTGACCACGCCAGCGAGCAGCAGGGCGACCAGCAGGCCGCCGGCCAGGAAGGCCCAGGAACGGTTCTTCATCGGACACCTCCGGAGACCGGGACGGCGGGGGTGGCGGGGGTACGCAGGGAGCGCAGCGCGTACACCAGGTCGGGTCGCACCTTCGCGACGGTGAGCACCGTGGTCGCGGTGATCAGGCCCTCGCCGATGCCGATGAGCAGGTGGGTTCCGGCCATCGTGCCGGCCAGGCCGGCCAGGTTGCTGCCCAGGTCGGTGGTGCCGCCCAACCAGTACTGCACGACGAAGCCCTGGGAGGCGACCACCACGCTGAGCATCGCGGCGACGAACGCGGTCACCGCCAGACCGGCGCGTGTCCGGGGCAGCACCCGCAGGAGCAGGGCGATCAGCAGGTACGCCGCGGCGGTGCCGAGCAGCGCCATGTTGGTGATGTTCAGGCCGAGCATCGCCACGCCGCCGTCGCCGAAGACCAGCGCCTGCACGATCAGCACCACTGACACGCAGAGTGCGCCGACCCACGGGCCGACGAGCATGGCGGCGAGCGCGCCACCGAGCAGGTGGCCACTCACGCCGGCCGTGAAGATCGGGAAGTTGAGCATCTGGACGGCGAAGATGAACGCCGCCACCAGGCCGGCCATCGGGGCCAGCCGGTCGTCCAGGTCACGCCGGCTGCGCAGAACGCAGGCGGTCAGCCCGGCCAGTGCGAGCGCAGCGAAGATCGCTGCGACGGGACCATTGATGATCCCGTTCGAGATGTGCATCGCCAGTGTCTCCACGCGACCTCCCCACTCGTCAGCAAGCCCGAGCGGGCCGGCGTGGGTCAGCCTATTTCCCAGGCATCGTTGTTGCCATAGTCTGGCAACAACGCGAGGTGATGATCACCTTTACGGCAGGTGACGGACGCGCAGCTCAGGCGCACCGGTGGCGACAGCACGTCCCACCTCGGCGGTATGGTCGGGCCATGACCGCGCCCGACCGCCTCTCCCCCGGCGACCCCGCACCCGAGTTCACCCTCGCCACCGACACCGGCGACCAGCTCTCCCTTACCGACCTGCGAGGCCGCAGGGTCATCCTGTACGCCTACCCGGCCGCGATGACCCCCGGCTGCACCAAGCAGGCCTGCGACTTCCGCGACTCGCTCGCCTCGCTCCAGGCCGCCGGCTACGAGGTCGTCGGCATCTCCCCGGACAAGCCGGAGAAGCTGGCGAAGTTCCGCGAGCGCGACGCGATCACCTTCCCGCTCGTGTCGGACCAGGACCGGTCGGTGTTGACCGCCTACGGCGCGTACGGCGAGAAGCAGTCGTACGGCAAGACCGTCACCGGCGTGATCCGCTCCACGTTCGTGATCGACGCCGACGGCAAGATCGAGCGCGCGCTCTACAACGTCAAGGCCACCGGCCACGTCGCCAAGCTCCGCCGCGACCTCGGCCTGGACTGAGTTGTCACACCCGGCCACTACTTTCGGCGAGCGGTCCGATACAAATACACGCCTGAGGCGCTTGCCGCCGCTGCGGCCGCCGCGCGCAACATCACCGAGGTGATGCGCCTGCTCGGCGTACGCGTCAGCGGTGGTTCACACGCGCACATCAGCCGGCAGCTCAAAAGGTTCGGCATCGACACCTCACATTTCACCGGCAGTGCCCACACCAAAGGACAGCGGGGCAAGCGGCGCACCACGGCCGCTCAACTTCTGGTCGTGCTGCCGGACGGGTCGCGTAGGACGCCCGGCTTTCGCTTGAAGTGGGCGCTGAGCACCCTCGGCGTTCCCGACCGGCGCGAAGGCTGCGGGACAGGGCCGATTTGGCGAGGTGCGGCACTCATTTTGCACGTCGACCACATCAACGGGGACTTCCTCGACAACCGGCCACCGAACCTTCGGCTCCTCTGCCCGAACTGTCACAGCCAGACCGCGACCTTCGCTGGTCAACGGCGGCCTGCTCGCGTCGAGCCGGATGTGGTCTACGATCCTGATGCGGTTACTCCGACCGGCTTCCCGATAGGCAGGCCACTGCCTCGGCAGGAGTGGCCGTGGATGCTGGTGGAGTTCAGCTTCAAGGGGCCGTAGCCCAACGGCAGGAGGCATGCGGTTTAGGTCCGCACCAGTGCGGGTTCGAATCCCGTCGGCCCTACCTCGATACTGGCCCGGCAAGGTGGCGCAGCCCGACAGGCGACAACTTGTCGGGCGCGTCACTGTCGTGGGTCGCGGGCCTGGTCGTCGGGTCAGGATGGCGGGCGTGAGTTTGCGCTTCGTCCTCGACCCCGACCTGACCCCGCGACTGCGCGCCGAGATCGTCGACCTCTGGGCGGACGTCAGCAACGCCGGCGGCGCTGTCGGCTTCGTGCCGCCGGTCACGGCAGCCGACGTCCACGTGCTCGCCGATCCGACGTTCGCCGGGATCGCCGACGGGCCGGACCGGCTGTTGGTGGCGTATTCGGGCGACCGACTCGTGGCGATGCTGGTCTTCGGTGACAACCGCTTCCCGCTCAAGGCGCACTGGTGTGTCCTGAAGCGGGTGATGGTCCACCCGGGCACCCAGGGCACCGGCTACGGCTCGGCGCTGATGACCGAGGCGGCCCGGTTGGGCCGGGAGTTCGGCCACGAGGCGTTGCACGTCACGGTGCGCGACGGGCTGGGGTTGGACAAGTTCTACGACCGTCTCGGCTACCGGGAGATCGGCCGCCTGCCGGGCGCGTTGCGGGTGGCACCCGACGACGACCGGGACGAGATCCTGATGTGGCTGGACCTGGCGCCGCAACGGCAGTAGCACCCGGCCGGGTGCCCGTCACCAAGATCCGCGCACCATCAGGGATGTTGCTGTCTCCCGCCGTCCGGAAGCAGCAACATCCGGGAAGTTGGGGCTGCTCGCCGAGGTGGACGAGACCGACGTGCTGCCGGTCAAGGC
>NZ_JBSFBM010000438.1:0-4772 GCF_053592955.1 Micromonospora sp. NPDC002411
GCACCTCGAAGCCGACCCGGCTGTCCACCGTCCGACCACGGACCAGCACGGTGTTCGCCGGGTCGTACCTGCCGGTGACGGTGACCCGGGTCCAGACCTTCTCTTTGGCGGGGGCCGGGCCGACCGACCCCGCCCCGCCGGTGGGGGCGGACAGCGCGTCGGCGAGCGGCGCCGGAGCCATCCGCTGGCCCGCGTCGATCCGCTCGTTGACCTCGGTACGCCCCCGGTAGCGGTCCAGCTGCCAGTTGCCGAGGAACACCATGACGGCGGCCGCGACCAGGGTCAGCGCGAGAGCGCCCAGCCAGCGTGGGCTCAGCAGGAACCGGTACACGGCACCGAGGCTACCCGTATGACGGGCGCCACTGACCTGGACCGGGCCGGCTCGGCGGCACGGTCGGGTCGCCGGCCCCGGTTGGCGGTGCTCGCGTCCGCGGCCGGGCGGGTATCGTCACGCCGACGGATCGGCCCCGGTCGTCCCGTCGTGTACCCGCCGCCGCTCGCGAGGAGTCGATGATGACCGTCGTGCCGCGCCTGGTGCTCAGCGCGCCGTCCTCCGGGCACGGTAAGAACGCGCTGGCGATCGGGCTGCTCGCCGCCCTGGCCGAGCGGGGGGTCGACGTCGCCGGGTTCAAGCTCGGGCCGGACCCCGTCGACGCCGCGTACCTCGGTCTCGCCGCCGGTCGCCCGGGTCGGGTGATCGACCCCCGGCTGATCGGCGTGGACCGCCTCGCGCCGCTGGTGGCGCACGGCGCCGCCGGTGCCGGGCTCGCTGTGGTCCAGGGCAGCATGGGGCTGTACGACGCGGTCGGCGGTCGCCCCGAGCAGGAGTCCACCGCCGCTGCCGCCGCTGCGCTGCGCAGCCCGGTGGTGCTCGTCGTCGACGTGGCCGCCATGGGTCAGTCGGTGGCGGCCCTGGTGCACGGTTTCCGCTCGTACGACGAGCAGTTGTGGCTCGGTGGGGTGATCCTCAACCGGGTGGCGTCGTCGCGGCACGAGGCGATGTTGCGCGAGGCGTTGGACGACGTGGGAGTGCCCGTCTACGGGGCGTTGCGCCGTCAGGACCTGCCGGCGGTGTTGCCGTCGCGTCGGCACGGTGTGGCGCCGGTGGTGGACGGGTCCGCCGATGCGGCTCGTGCGGTCCGTCGGCTGGGCGAGGCGGTCGCCGCCACTGTCGACCTGGAACGTCTGCTCGGGCTGGCCCGTTCCGCCCCGCCGCTGCCCGCCCCGGCCTGGTCTCCCGAGGAGGTCCTCGGTGCGTTCACCGCGCCGGTGGACCGCCCGCTGGTGGCGCTGGCCGGTGGGCCGGGCGGCAGCTTCAGCCACCCGGAGACCGCCGAGTTGCTGAGGGCTGCCGGCGCCGAGATCGTCGTCGTCGATCCGCTGCGCGACGAGGCGCTGCCGGTCGGCACCCGCGCGCTGGTCGTCGGTGGCGCGCTTCCCGAGGCGTACGCCGAGCAGTTGTCGGCCAACCGGCGGCTCTGCATCGCGGTGGCCGAGTTGGCGCGGACCGGGCGTCCGGTGGTCGCCGAGGGCGCCGGGCTGCTGTGGCTGGCCCGGGAGCTGGACGGGTTGCCGATGTGCGGTGTCCTGGACGCGGTGGGCGTCAGCCGGGACGGCCTGGTGGCCGGCTACCGGGAGGCCACCGCCCAGACCGACAGCGTGGTCGCGGCCCAGGGCACGGTGCTGGTCGGCCACAAGGCGCACCGGGCGGTCCTGACCCCGCGGGCTGGTCAACGCCCGGCGTGGAGTTGGGACGGCGGCACGCCGGAGGGGTTCGTCTGGCGCAATGTGCACGCCTCACAGCTCACTCTGCACTGGGCGGGTCACCCGGCGACGGCGGCCCGGTTGGTCGCCGCCGCGGCGACCGACCCGACGAGCGAGGCGATGCCCGCGCAGTCCGGCGGGGTGCCGGTGTGATCGGTCAGGTGGCGGTACGCCGCTTCCCGGCGTTGACCGTCTCCACCCCGCGCACGGAGGTGCGTGGGCTCACCGCCGCGGACGCGGAGGCGGCCGGGGAGATCTTCGCCGACAAGCTGACCCGGCGCTGGTTGCCGTTGCCCGACGATTCCGGCCCGATCGACGGGCACGCGTGGTGCACGGAGTTGGCCCGGCAGCGGCGGGACAGCGGCGAAGGTGACCACTACGCGGTGCTCCGCCGCGAGGACGACCAGATGGTGGGCTCGCTCTGGACTCGGCGTACCGACTGGGGTGCCCGTCTCACCGAGATCTCCTACGCGATGGCACCGCACGCGCGAGGCTTCGGCTTCGCCGCCGAGGCCGTCGACGCGGTGGCCATCGCCCTGATCCTGGAGCACGGGTTCCAGCGGGTCGAGCTGCGGGTGGCGCCCGGCAACCTGGCCTCGCGTCGGGTCGCCGAGAAGGCCGGGTTCAGTTACGAGGGTCTGCTGCGTAACGCCGGGCTGGTCGGCGGCAGCCGCGTGGACCTCGAACTCTGGTCGTTCGTCGCCGCCGACCTGCGCTGACTCGATCTGACCCGCGTGCGGGACCTGCGCCGGGTCAGCCGACGATCGCGTCCGACGGTGGGGTGAACTGGCGGGTCGGTGTGCCCTTCAAACCGTCGCGCAGGGTCTCGGCGACCGCCGCGATGGGGATCTGGGACTGACCGTCGCCCACCGCGTTGAACGGATTGTCCGGGTCGGAGATGAAGCTCGCCGCTGCCAACTCCGGGGTGTAGCCGACGAACCAGGCGGACCGGGTGCTGTCCGTGGTACCGGTCTTGCCGGCCACCGGGCGTCCGACAGTGCCTCGCACGCTGTCGGCGGTGGACCAGCCGCCGCAGCTTCCGCGCGCCGGGGTGTCCCCGGTCGGACAGCGGGCCGCGTCGGTGGCCGCCCGGGCGGCGTCCGCGCTGACCACCTGCCGGCACCGTGGCTTGGCCACCTCACGGTGGATGCCGCCCGGGGTGGCGTACGTGGCCGGTGTGCCGTCCCGGTTCATGATCGCCTGCACCGGTATCGCCTCGCAGTAGCGGCCGTCGGCCGCGATGGCGGCGTAGGCGTTCGCCATCTCCAGCGGCGTGGCGTCGGAGACGCCCAGGGTGAAGGCACCCCACTTCTTCGCCTTGTCCGGGGACGCGTGGTCCCGGTCGACGTCGGTGCGCCAGCGCAGCCCGAGCTGCTCGGCCAACCGGACCGCCCGGTCCGCGCCGACCTTCTCCTCCAGCCACACGAAGTACGTGTTGACCGACTTGCCGAAGCCGGACCACATGGTCTGCTGGCCGCTCATCGCGCCGCTGGCGTTGGAGGGCGCCCAGCCGTCGTAGACCTCGGACCGGTAGCGGTGCGGGGCGTTGAACGAGGTGGAGAGGGTCATGCCGGAGTCCAACGCAGCCAGCATCGGGAACATCTTGAACGTCGATCCCGCCTGGTAGCCCGCCAGGTCACCGCCGCCCAGCAGCGGGGCCACCGTGTTCGGGTAGTTGGCCTTCACCTTCGGCCCGGCCTCGGGGTTGGAGCTTGGTGGGTTCTCGGCCAGGTCCAGTGAGTACGTCCGGTTCACCGCCATGGCCTTGACCCGCCCGGTGCCCGGCTCGGAGACCACGATCCCGTTGGCGAACGGGCTGCCGGTGGCCTCCTTGGCGCCGACGTTCTTCTCCGCCGCGGCCTGGATCTTCGGGTCGAGACTGAGCACGATCCGGTAGCCACCCCGGCGCAGCTTGTCCATCCGTTCCAGCCGGTTCGCCCCGAACGCGGGCTGCGCGCTCCACCAGTTCTTCAGGTAGTCGCAGGCGAAGCCCCAACTGTTGTACTTCTCCGGCACGGCGGCGCAGTCGTGTGGCGGGGTCGTCAGCTTCAGCCGGATGGGCTCGGACTTGGCGGCGGTGGCCGAGTCGGGGGAGAGGTACCCGAGTTGGCTCATCCGGTCCAGCACGTAGTTGCGTCGCCCGGTGGCCTCCTTCTGGTCGGAGTCTGCCGGGTCGTACTCGGACGGGGACTTGACCAGGCCGGCGAGGGTGGCGGCCTCGACCGGGGTGAGGTTCTTCGGGGTCTTGGAGAAGAAGATCTCGCTGGCGGCGTAGATGCCGTACGCCCGGTGCCCGAAGTACGCCGAGTTCAGGTAGCGCTCCAGGATCTGGTCCTTGCTGATCTCCTTCTCCAGGTCCAGCGCCATCCGCATTTCCTTGACCTTGCGGAGGCTGGTCTGCTGGGTGGCCTCCTGGACCTCCTTGGGGGTGGTCGCGCTGTCGCGCAGGGCCATCCGGACGTACTGCATGGTCAGCGTCGAGGCGCCCTGGGAGCCGCCGGAGCGGGCGTTCGAGACGAAGGCCCGGGCCACGCCCTTCGGGTCGACGCCGTGGTGCTGGTAGAAGCGGTTGTCCTCGGCGGCGACGATCGCCTGGAGGATGTTCGGCGACATGTCCGACAGCTTGGTGTACTGCCGGTACTCCTCGTAGAACATGGTCAGCACGGTTTTGCCGTCCGGCGCGTAGACGTACGAGGTCTCGGCGGGCATGGCGGTCTTCAGCACCCGGGTCTTCTGCTCCACGGCGTGCGCGGTGGCCTTCGCGCCGAGCCCGGTGAGGGCGACCAGCGGGTACGCGACGGCGGCGATCACGATTCCGGCGATCAGCCCGGCGCGGAGGAGAGGGACGAGTCGACCTGCGGCAGTAAGGGGTCGGTTACTCACATGGCCAAGTTATGACATTTCCGATTCGTACCTGAGAAGAACTCATAAACCGACGAGTGGTGACGTGGCTTACGCCGAGATCGTCTGTCCCACCGGCCGCCTTCCCGGAAGGATCGCGGACATGC
>NZ_JBSFBM010000439.1:0-4742 GCF_053592955.1 Micromonospora sp. NPDC002411
CGACGCGGTGGAGCGGATGACCGACCTCTCCGAGCTGGCCGACTCGGCCGGCTACGCGCCCTGGCTGACCCTGGAGCAGAAGACCGAGCTGCTCGTCGGGCGGCGCGAGGAAGTCCGAGACCACCACCACCACTCCGCGCCGTCGAGGCGGGCGGTTGAGCATCTCGATCAGGGCGCCCAGGTCACCACGGCCGGGCTGGATGGTGGTGCCGGCGACGGTACGCAGCAGGCCCTGCGCCTCCTTGCGACCCGAGCGGGCCGGCAGACGGGTGAGCACTCCGGGCCCGGCCGGCGGCGGTGCGCCCCGCCAGCGTCGGGCCGGCACGGGAGCGCCGCCACCGGTGCCGATCACGGCGCCGATCCGGTTGCCACCGCGTACGGTCAGGTGGGTGATGGCAGCCGCCGCGGCGACCACCACCTCGCGTTTGAGCCACTGCCCGGTGCCGAAGTCCAGGCTGGCGGAGAGGTCCAGCGCCAGCCAGGTCTCCAACTCCCGGTCAGCCACCGTACGCCGTACGTGCGGGGTGGTGGTCCGGGCGGTGACCGGCCAGTCCATCCGGCGCACGTCGTCGCCGGGGCGGTACTCCCGGGACTCCCCCGCCTCGCTGCCCGGCCCGGGGAGCAGACCGGCGTAGTCGCCCTGGAGCAGACCGTCGAGCTTGCGGGTGACCAGTAGTTGAAGCCGGGACAGCACGGCCTCGCTCCGGTCGGCGAGAGGGGCGGGACGGGGGGTGGGTGAGGTCACGGGCGCTGCCCGGGCCAGCCAGCGCCCGGCGGCGGCACTGTCGACGACGGGGTGGCCTGCTGTCGGGGTGCGACCGCCGGCAGGGGGATCGTCGACATCACCCGGTGCACGATGTGGTCGGCGGGCACGTCGTCGGCGAGCGCGTCGTAGCTCAGCACCAACCGGTGCCGCAGGATGTCCGGCGCGATGTCCTGCACGTCCTGCGGCAACGCGTAGTCGCGCCCTCGCAGCAGCGCCAGCGCGCGGGTGGCCCGGACCAGGCCCAGGGAGGCGCGCGGGCTGGCACCGTACTGGATCAGTTGCGCGACGTCGGGCATGCCGTGCTCGGCCGGGGCGCGGGTGGCCAACACCAACCGGACGGCGTAGTCGACCAGGGCGTTGTGCACGAAGACCTGGTCGGCCTTGCGTTGCAGGGCGATCAGGTCCGGGGTGTCGAACACCGCTGTCGGCTCCGGCGGGGCAACGCCCATCCGGTAGACGATTTCCCGTTCCTCCGCGTCGGTCGGGTAACCCACCACGATCTTCATGAGGAACCGGTCGCGCTGCGCCTCCGGCAGCGGGTAGACGCCCTCCTGCTCGATCGGGTTCTGAGTGGCCATCACCAGGAACGGGTCGGGCACCCGGTGGCTCTCCCCACCGATGGACACCTGCCGCTCGCTCATCACCTCGAGCAGCGCGGACTGCACCTTCGCCGGGGCCCGGTTGATCTCGTCGGCGAGGAGGAAGTTGACGAAGACCGGGCCCAGCTCGACGTCGAACTTCTCGCTCGATTGCCGGTAGATCCGGGTGCCCATGATGTCGGCCGGCACCAGGTCCGGGGTGAACTGCACCCGGGCGAAGGACCCGCCGACGACCTTGGCGAGGGTCTCCACGGCCAGGGTCTTGGCGACCCCGGGCACCCCTTCGAGCAGGCAGTGACCACGAGCGAGCAGCGCGACGAACATCCGCTCGACCATCCGGTCCTGCCCGACGATCACGCGTTTGATCTCGAACAGCGCTTTCTCCAGCAGAGTGGCGTCCTGCGCGGGTGTGGTCACCGGCGCGGGCGTCTGTGGTGCCGCCCCGTTCGGCGTCGGGGCGTCGGGCATGGTCGGCTGGGCCACCGGTCCTCCACAGCATCATTCGGTCGTCGCGGCTGGTGCGGTATCAAGACTCGCATGCCTTGCTGAGTGTCGAGGTGGGGAGAAGCCGATTTTCGCCGCGCCGTCCCCGACGGCCGAACCGCGCAACGCGGGTGTGCACGGATCGGCCCGCCGCGTGTACGATTCATCCCGTCGCCGGGCGGCTCCCCCCGTGGTCGCCCGGCGCTCAAACTTCCCGTCCCGCCGCCCTAGACTGGCCGGGATGAGCATCCCCTCCCCCGCCGACGAGGCCCTGGTCTGCTCGGCCCGGGGTTGCCGGGCCGTCGCGGTCTGGGCCCTGAAGTGGAACAATCCCCGGCTGCACGACGCCGATCGGCGCAAGACCTGGCTGGCCTGCGCCGAGCACCGGGGCAGCCTCGGTGACTTCCTGGACGCTCGCGGCTTCCTGCGTGCCGTCACGCCGGTGCCCGGATCGCCTACGCTCGACACGTGAGCGGCGACCCACCGGCTTCCCCCGGCCCCACCTCCCCGTCCTGGCCGCCCACCCCGGCCTCCGCACCACCCGGCGTCGAACCACCGCCCGGTGCGTTCCCGGCACCCGGCACGCTCGGCCCGGAGCCCGTCGCGCCCGACGTCTCGTCGCCCGCACCGCTGCCGCCGGGCGCGCTGCCGCCGCCTGGTCACCGCCCGGCGCCCGACGCCGACCAGCGCGCCCCCGACCTGCCCCCACCCGGCCTCCTGCCGGCCGCTCCCGAAGCGTCCGGCCCTCTGTTGGCGGCGGGGCGAGGGCCACTGGATCCCTGGCCGAGCACTGTCAACTGGCAGCCGATCTCCACCGACCTGATCTGGGTGGAGCTGATCCGGTTGGCGGTCGTGGTCGCCATCGGGCTGGCCGTGACGGCGGTGGGCTGGGCCCTCAGCGGCCACTGGCTGTTCGGGCTCGCCGTCGCCGTCGTCGCGCTGCTCGGCGGGTGGCGAGCCATCGCGATCGTCCGCGCGGTGCGCGCCTGGGGGTACGCCGAGCGGGAGAACGACCTGCTGGTCCGGCACGGGCTCCTGGTCCGGCGGCTCTCCATCGTTCCGTATTCGCGAATGCAGTTCGTCGACGTCAGCGCCGGGCCGTTGGAGCGCGCCTTCGACCTGGCCACCGTGCAGTTGCACACGGCCGCGGCGGCGAGCGACGCCCGGGTGCCCGGGCTGCGGCCGGCGGAGGCGTCCCGGCTACGCGACCGGCTCACCGCGCTCGGCGAAGACCGGGCGGAGGGCCTGTGAGCGCGAGGAGTGAGCCGGGGTTGCGAGCCCCGCAGTCGCAAACGAAAAGCGACCCGGTGAGCGCGAGGAGCGAGCCGGGGTTGCGAGGGCCGGCCCGATGAGCGACGGGCCCGCCGAGCCGAGCACCGTGCCACCCACCAGCCCGACGCCGCACGAGCCGATGCCACCGGCCGCGTGGCCGGCACCGGCGGGCGGTGGCGAAGGCGAGCCCCGGCAGCGACTGCACCCGCTCAGTCCGGTCCTGCACGGCGCCAAGTCACTGGTCGTGGTGATCGCCGGGTTGTCCTGGTCGACGCTGTCCCGGGTGGGCTTCGGCTGGTTCGCCGCCATGGTGGCGGTGCTGGCGCTCGGCGCGACAGTGTTGTCGGTGGTGAGCTGGTACAACACCGGCTACCACGTGGTGGGCCGCGAACTCCGGGTGTACGAGGGGCTGCTCTGGCGTCGTACCCGGGCCATCCCGTTGGAGCGCCTGCAGGCCGTCGAGGTGGTCCGGCCACTGCTCGCCCAGCTCACCGGCCTGGCCGAGCTGCGGCTGGAGGTAGTCGGTGGCGGCAAGACGGAGGCGCCCCTGGCGTACCTCGGGGTGGCCGACGCGGCCCGGCTGCGCGACCGGCTGCTGGCGTTGGCAGGGCGGGTGGCGCAGGCACCGGAGCCGGAGGACGCGACGTCCGCGGTGGCTCCGGGAGCGCCGGCGCCGACGGTGGCCGCCCCGGGCCGGCCACTGCACGCGGTACGCAACCAGAGCCTGCTGATCAGTCAACTGCTCACACCGCAGGCGTTCCTGCTTCCGTTCGGTGTGGCGTTCGTCGTGATCCAGTTCCTCACTGCGGGGTCGTGGTCGTTCGTCGCGGTGGCGAGCACGCTGACCGCGATGGCAGGTGTGCTGCTGCAACCGGTGCGCCGGGTGCTCGACGACTGGAACTTCCGGCTGGCCCGCGACGGTGGCACGTTGCGGGTGCACAACGGCCTGTTGGAGACGCGTTCGCAGACCGTGCCGCTGGCCCGGGTGCAGACAGTGCGGGCCACCTGGCCGCTGCTGTGGCGGGTCAACGGCTGGCTGCGGCTGCGGCTGGAGGTGGCCGGGTTCTCCGTCGCGGAGGCCGACGACCGCAACCGACCTGACCGGCTGCTGCCGGTCGGTGACCTGCCGACCGCGACGATGATCGTCGCGGAGGTGCTTCCGGGGGTACGCCTCGACGCCCTGACGCTGAGCCCTCCGCCGACCCGGACCCGGTGGCTGCACCCGCTGGGCCGTCGCGCCCTCGGTGCGGGGCTGTTCGAGGAGGTGTTCGCCACCCGCTCGGGGCGGCTCACCCGCCAGTTGGTGATCGTGCCGTACGCCCGTATCCAGAGCGTGCGGGTGGTGCAGGGGCCGATCCAGCGCCGCCTCGGGTTGGCTTCCGTGCACGCGGACACGGCGGGCGGTTCCGGCGCCACCGCCCAGGACCGCGACCTGGCCGAAGCCTGGGCCCTGGCCGCCGACCTGAACCAGCGTGCCCACCAAGCCCGCCACCGCCCCTAAACCCCACCCCCGCGCCCCGCGCCCCACCGCCCCACCGCGTTGATCATGAAGTTATTGCCCTCCCGACCGGCGTGTCATGGACATCTCCCGACACATCGTCCGGTTCGTCCGGCTCGGTGAC